>CBDUDY010000035.1:0-15818 GCA_965366055.1 uncultured bacterium | reverse complement strand
ATGGTTTTGCTAAGTGACATTCCAGTTTTTAGAATAGGTTGAATTACAAAATCTCCTTCATCTAAAGTTGGCACGAATTCCCCGCCCATTCTCGTAAATATAAATCCAGTAATTATCAGAAGTGCAATTGCCATACTTAAAACTAGCTTTTTTTGACGCAAAGCAAAGGTGATTGTTGGTTGGTATTTTCTTTCGAGAAAACTCATCAATCTTGATGAAATAGTTTTTTTCTCAGTATTTGAAGGTTTGATAAACATCGATGCCATTACTGGAATATAGGTAAAGCATAAAATCATTGCTCCAATTAGCGCAAAGCAAAACACCAACGCCATTGGTCTAAACATTTTACCTTCGACACTTACCAAAGATAGAATTGGAATAAAAACTATTATGATTATCAGCTGTCCAAAAACCGCAGAGTTCATCATTTTGGTAGCACCTTGAAAAGTAATTTTATCGATTAAACCTTGTCTTTCGTGAACTGGAAGTGCTAATAATTGTTTGCGCTGACTGGTGATTTTGAAAGCAATAAATTCGACAATAATCACCGCACCATCTATGATAATTCCAAAATCTATTGCACCAAGACTCATCAAGTTGGCATCTACACCAAAAATGTACATTAGCGAAAGTGCAAAAAGCAAACAAAGTGGAATGACTGACGCGACAACCAACCCAGATCTTAAATTTCCGAGAAGAATTACCACTACGAAAATTACAATTAGACAACCAAGAATTAAATTTTCGGCAATTGTAAAGGTTGTTTTTGCAATAAGTTCACTTCTTTCAAGAAAGGGATTTATTGATATTCCTGGAGGTAATGAAGTTTGAATTTCGGCGACACGATCTTTTACCGCTTCAATAACCGCGTTGGAGTTTGCGTCTTTAAGCATCATTACTTGCCCTAAAACTTTCTCGCCTTCTCCATTTCCGGTAATTGCACCAAAACGATTTGCGTGACTAAAACCGACTGTCGCGATATCACTTACAAATATTGGAACGTCTCCTCTATTTGCCACCACAATATTTTCGATATCTTGGATAGATCCAACAAGACCTTCTCCTCTAATAAAATAACTCTCGTTTCCTTTTTCAATGTAGCCACCTCCCGCAATGCTATTATTTTTTTCTAAAGCTGTATATACATCAAAAATCGAAATATTCATGGACCGAAGTCGTTCGGGATTTATAGAAACTTCATAGGTTTTAAGATGTCCGCCCCAAGTATTTACCTCAACTACACCGGGAATTCCAGAAAGTTGACGTTTGACAACCCAATCTTGAATAGTCCGAACATCCGAAAGGGAATATTGATCTTTATGAGCTTCGTCAACATCAATTATATACTGATAAATTTCGCCCAAACCTGTAGAAACTGGCCCCATAAAAGGTTTACCAAAACCTGCAGGAATTTTTTCTTCGGCGCTTTTAATTTTTTCGGCAATAAGTTGTCTTGGTAAATATGTTCCCATATTGTCATCAAAAACAACGGTCACAACTGATAAACCGAATTTTGAAATAGAACGAATTTCCTTCACTCCTGGAAGATTCGCCATTTCTAATTCGACCGGATAGGTTAGAAATTTCTCAACATCTTCTGTAGCTAAATTTCGAGAAGTAGTAATTACTTGCACCTGATTGTTGGTGACGTCTGGCACCGCACCAATCGGAATATTTGCTAGTGAATACAATCCGAAACCGACGATTCCAGCCGTAAATAGCAAGATTATAAGTTTGTGATGAATGCTGTATTGTATGATACGTTCTAACATTTCTGGTAAATTTTGATGAAAATCGTACCGTAAAAGTAGCCGTAGTATCTATGAAGCATCTAAGCGAATTCTTAAGATCTGCTTAAGAAAGAAGAAATTAGAATAAAAAAATCTCTCTAAATTGTGAGTTTGTTTGAGACGATTTTAAAAAGAATATAGAGCGATCTAATTTAAAATTGAAGAACTGAGGGCATTAAAATGTGATGGTAAAAGTTGTTCCGATTCCAAATTCACTTTCTACTTCGATTTTTGCATTTATAGCATCAACCGCCTTTTTGGCAATCGAAAGTCCCAAACCGTTTCCAGCAATAGTTTTGTGATTTAATGCGTCAGATCTGAAGAAGTGGTTAAATAAATTCTTTAAATCTTCTTCTTTAATTCCAATTCCCTGATCTTGAATTTTACAAACAATTTTTGAATCAATATTCAAAACTTCAATGGTTATTTTGCTGGATTCAAGTGAATATTTGATGGCATTGCCAATAATATTACCCAGAATTAAATTCGAATAATATTCCGGCACAAGTGCTTCAATAGTAGAATCATTTTTGAAATCTATAGTCAGATTTTTTTCGGAAATCAATTTCTTATTTCGAGAAAGCGTTTCGTCAATTAGCTTTGCCAACGGCGCAATAGTTTTATCGGTAGACTCTGTATTTGTATCCAATCGAGCCAATTGTAAAAGTTGCTCTATTGTCGCAGTCATTCTATCAATTTCCGTAAGACTAAACTTAATTTTTTCCTCGTATTCTGCACGTTCTCGAGGCTTTCTGACCAAAACTTCTAAGGTGCCTTTTAGTGTTGCCAAAGGTGTCCGCAATTCGTGCGAAGCGTCAGAAGTAAATTGTCGCTCTCGTTGAATTGCATTTTCTATTCGCTCTAATAATTGATTAATATTTGAAGACAATTCATAAAGTTCATCTTTATTTTGCGGAAGCGAAACTCTTTCATTGAGATTATTATTGGTAATTCTCTTCGTAGTTTCGGTCACAATTTTTACTGGAATAATTCCGCGTCCAGCCAAATATCTGGAGATGAAATACAATCCAATCAAAAGTAACAGGTAGGAGAAAATTAGAACATTTCGCAAGTTTAGCAAAACCATTTTGGATGCTTCCAAAGACATTGCTGCAAGAATGAAACCCTTGATTTTTCCATTTTGTTCAATCGGAACCTGAACTTGTCTAATCAATCTGCCATTTAATATTTCATTAAAATGACCACCATAATTCTCTTCTGAATTAAAAAGTAAAACATCTTCTTTCAAGTTTGGAGATTTGTCCATAAATCGACCTCCTTTGTCGAGAATCTGAATAAAAACTGGATTTACCTGAACTTCGCGATGTTCTCGTTCTTCCCATTCTTTTTTATTTAAAATCCGAATACTATCGCCAGCGATAATAATTTCGCCAGTATGTTTTTCTGCTTCAAAAGATAAATCTTGGTCAATATTACTGTAAACGGTTTCTTGCACCACAAAATAAATTACCACAAAAGCCACCGCCATTATCAAAGCGGTTGCAATCATATAATATAGTGCGATCCTATTTCTAAAACTTAGATTCATATCTCTTTTGCTACGTAGCCAATTCCTCTTATTGTTTGAATATAATTTTCATCTTCTCCAAGTTTCAGTTTCTTTCGAAGTGCGTTGATATAAACGTCAATAACACCAGTATTATATTCGAAATGTATATCCCAAACACTTTCAATAATTCTAGTTCTTCGGCAAACTATGCCTTTATTACGCATCAAAAATTCTAATAGAGCAAATTCTTTTTGGGTAAGATTAATTTCTTCAACTCCTTTAAATACTTGATGTGTTGCAGTATTTAAAGTAATCTCTCCAAGTTTAAAAATCGAATGTTCACCAGATTTTGGTCGTAATTGAACTTTGATTCTTTCTAAAAGTTCTTCAAAGTTAAATGGCTTTTTGATATAATCATTTGCACCAGTTTGAAGTCCAAAGATTGTTTCGTCAACGGTATCTTTTGCAGTTAAAAATATGATTGGCGTGTCCTTATATTGTATTCTAAACTGTCGGCAAATTTCTATTCCGCTCAATCCCGGAAGCATCCAATCCAGCAGTAATAAATCATAATCGCCAGAAAGTGCCAATTGCAAACCTCTTTTGCCTTCGTCAGCAATATCTACCGCATAAGATTCCTCTTCAAGACCTTGCTTGAGGAAATTGTAAATACCAGGTTCATCTTCAACAATTAGAATTCTCATAATACAAAGATTTGATTTTAAAATTAGGAAGCAATCAAGATCGCCTTAAGATTGGCTTAAATTTCAATAAAGACTGAATTTTCTTTATAAATCAATTTAAATCAATATACCAATAATTGCGAACGGACATCCTTTTCTATTTAGAAAAAAATCTATGCTTTACTATTTGAAATCCATCAAAGTTTTGAATTAATTAAAGAATTCAACTTCTAAAAGCACAAAAATTAATCTCCTGAATTTTTATTAATCCCGAACTAAAAAAAAACATACAACAAAATTGTTTAGTATATAAAATTTTTACGTAAGTTTAACATGCTTAATTTCAGTCATTTAATGAAATTATTAATCAAGTTATATGTGAATATAATTTAGATAAAAAGAAGTAATTACTAATTCCCCAAGTTAGTAAAAGTAACGAGCAACCTGCTGCATTTACATTTATTGTGATAGTAAAATATTTGAATTGAACATTTATTCAAAATTTCCATAACACACAAATAAGACAAGGTATTTCATAAATATTCCGCGATTTCATCTTCAATAGAATAACGCCTATGGACACTTTAGATACATTAACAAAATTAGCAAGAGAAATTGGGATTGCATTTCTACCATTGCAAAAGGCGTTGCAAAGTGACTCTGAATTTGAAAAATTCATGAAAAATCTTGGATGGGATTTTCCAAGTCCTACTCCAGTTTTTACAAATATGAAAGCGGCTCTCGACCTATTAAAGAATATGGTCAATAACGCCAATTTTGATCTTAATACTGCTTTACAAGTTCGAGCTCAGATACAAAATCTAATAACGGCAATCAAAGCAATAAAAACAGCTGCCGACGCAAGTTTTCCAAATACTGTAGATATATCTAATTTTAAAAATCAGTTCCCGCAGCAGCTATTACAATATTTAATTGTCGAATATTTACAAAGTACTAAATCCAAAATTGCAGCTGCTCTGCAAATTGCAGGTATAATTCGCCTTACAGATATGCCTGAGATTGGAACAATACCAGAGTATATCAAGAAAGAAATAAATTTAAGCGATTTGGGTCGATTTTTAAATGATCCGACATCCGTATTTTCAGATGCATTTGATTGGGGAAGCAACAGTTTTGACCAAGAAGCAATTCGTAAAGCGGTCTTTGCATTGGCAACTGCTTTAGATTTCAAAGTTCTACAAGAACATTTAGCTGCCGAAATTGAAGCTCTGATTCCTGATCTTCCTCCTTTACCCCTTTCCTATAAAATCATTTTATACGAAGATTTAGCCGCCACTCCACCTATAGAAGTAGGAATAGGATTTCAAACTATGCCAGCTGTAAACGGTTTACCACCCGGCTTCTGCATTAATCCATTTGCGCCCAAATCTATGGAGCAGGTTTTTAATATTTCTTCCGATAAAAAAATTGTTTTAGACTTGGGATATGATGTTTCTAAAGGAGTTGCAGTTTATGTAAGACCTAATAATCTCTCCATAAAAACCAACATTATCGGCAGTCCTTCTGGAGAAGAACCACCAAACGCTTTTAAATTACGATTGGGTTTCGAATATAAAAAGGCAGATGGCACACCGACAATTATCTTTGGAAAAGCAGATGAAACTCGCCTGGAGTTTTTAAGCTATTCCGCTTTACTTGGCATGAAAGTATTATCATCTGAAAAGCATGAACTATTTCTAGACAATAAATTGAAAGGTGGAAAACTGGTAATTAAAGGTGGAGAAAATGATGGATTTCTAAATACGATTCTGCCCAAAGAAGGATTGTCTGGAACATTTGATTTGGACGTGGGTTGGTCATCTACAAAAGGAGTTTACTTTGACGGAAGTGGTGGTTTTGACATTTCACTACCGCTTCATATTGAATTTCCAGGTTTGGAAATAAACGGAATGAATATCGGTCTAAAACCTGATCTTATTGGACTTCCATTTGATTTAGGAACAAATTTCACAGCCAATTTAGGGCCATTAGCGGCAACCATTGAAAATATAGGTTTCAAATCCTCTCTTACTTTTCCATTAGACAACTCAGGGAATCTTGGATTTGCGAATTATGAAATGAGTTTTAAACCACCTAATGGCGTGGGACTTTCTATCGATACCGGAGTGATAAAGGGCGGTGGATTTGTGCAGTATTATCCTGAAAGAGGAGAATATTCTGGTGCTTTGGAACTAACTTTTAGCGAAGTTATTTCGCTGAAAGCAATTGGATTAATCAACACTAAAATGCCTGATGGTTCGCCCGGATTTTCTTTGGTTATCATCATTACCGCTGAATTTGGCGTAGGCATTCAACTCGGATTTGGATTTACGCTTCTTGCCGTTGGTGGTCTTGTGGGTGTAAATAGAACTATGAATGTTGATGCTTTGGCACTCGGAGTTCGAACTGGCGCAGTAAACGGAGTTATGTTTCCAACCAATATTGTTGAGAATGCACCGAGAATAATTAACGACCTTAAAAACTTCTTCCCGATTAATTCAGGAACATTCCTAATTGGCCCGATGGCAAAAATAGGTTGGGGAACACCAACTTTAATTAGTGTTTCGTTAGGGATTATAATTCAAATTCCTGGAAATGTGGTAATCCTCGGAATCTTAAAGATTGCTTTGCCAGTCGAAGAAGCTCCATTAATTGTATTACAAGTAAACTTTATTGGAGTTATAGAATTTGATAAACAACGAATCTGGTTTTTCGCGGTAATGTACGAATCAAGAGTGCTGTTTATTACATTAGAAGGAGAAATGGGCTTCTTAGTAGCTTTCGGTAATGATGCGAATTTTGTTGCGACCATCGGAGGTTTTCACCCAGCTTTCAATCCGCCCGCTCTTCCTTTTCCAAACCCCGTGAGAATTTCTCTGAATATTTTAAATACTTCTCACGCTAAAATTCGAATTTTAGGCTATTTCGCGATTACTTCAAATACTGCCCAATTTGGTGCAAGAGCTGAATTATATTTTGGATTTAGTGCTCTAAAAGTAGAAGGACATATAGGATTTGATGCTCTGTTTCAATTCTCACCTTTCTACGTAATTATCCAAGTTTCAGCTTCACTTTCGGTAAAAGTTTTCGGAACTGGAGTGTTTAGCGTTCGAGTGAAAATGAGATTGGAAGGACCAACACCGTGGATTGCTCATGGTACCGGATCAATTTCTGCTCTTTTCTTTGATATAGATGTTGACATCGATGTTACTTGGGGAGAAAAAAAGAATACCAGTTTGCCGCCAATATTTGTGATGCCAATCGTTTCTAGAGAGTACGAAAAGCAAGAGAATTGGAAAGCTTTAGTGCCAGCAAATAATAGATTGAATGTAACTCTTCGAAAAATAGAACCAACTTTAGAGCTAGTATTACATCCTCTAGGATCATTGCAGCTAAGTCAGCGTGCAATTCCTTTAAAATTAATTTTGAATAAAGTTGGATCGCAAAAACCAGCAGACGCCAATTCATTTGACGTTTCGCCGATTGATGATTCACTCACTATTATAAATAGAATCAAAGAAAAATTCGCAATAGCGCAGTTCCAAGATTTAAAAGATGCCGAAAAACTTTCTGCGCCTTCGTATCAAGATATAGATGGAGGAATAGAACTTTCAGTTAGTGGATCTCAATTAAAAATTGGTAAATCTGTCAAGCGAAATATTCGCTATGAGCTAGTAACGATAGATTCAAATTATAAACGTCATGCAACTAAATTCTTCTTATTTATTAAAGCACTTTTTGGTAATTTCTTGAGAGGAAACGCAGTTGCCAAATCAATTGTTTCGCATCAAACCTTGAGCAATCTTCAACCTTTTGCAGAAAAAATTCAAACAAAAGAACAAGGCTTTGCAGTTGCAATCACAAAAGATAATTCAATGTTTGAAAAGGCAGTACAATTTACTAGTCAAGCTCAAGCAATTGAATATATGAAGGTACAAATCAAGAAAGATCCACTCTTGGCTCAAACTTTACATGTGTTACCATTAACCGAAATAAATCCTGCAGCATGAGTGATTCTATAGCCACATATTCGTTTTTATCTTGGTTGCGCATAGGTATTGCAAACAAAATTGGGGAAACTGTTAGTGCCAAAGCTCGAGCTACTGTGCCAGTTAATTTATTGATTACTGGTCAAGCTATTAGTGGCACAAACAAAGAACATCCCATAACTCGTCCCATACAATTATACGGTCCTGGAGATATTATCGGAATTGACCAGAGATCGATTGTTAAAAACGAACCTCGTAATTGGATTACAAATTTCGAATCTAATTATATGCCTTATATCGAATTTTACGATGAGGATTTCCCTTGGCGCTACAGTCCTTCGGCAGTAAATACGGTTACTGATAGATTAATGCCGTGGCTTGCTTTGGTGGTTTTAAAAGATGGTGAATTTGTTGCGGGAAAAAATATGCATAATCGACCGCTAAGCTATATTCAAGTTACAAATGCTTCAGAAGTCTTTCAACCTTTCGATCAGCTTTGGGCATGGGCGCACGTGCATATTAATGAATCTGTTATTGATTCGAATATCGTGGCAAGTTCAAGTGATGACTTGGAAAAAGTTGTGAAAAAATTCGAAGCTGTTTTAAAAGAAAATCCAGATTTGGCTTATAGCCGAATTATGTGCCCTAGAAAACTGGAGCCCAACACTTCATATACCGCATTTTTGATTCCTGTTTATGAGAGCGGCCGACTTGCGGGACTTGGTTTGGATCCAAACAATACTCCAAACGCGGAATTCTCATCTTGGAAATCTTACAATTCTGGTGAAAAGGAAGACGAACAACTTTTTCCAGTTTATCATCAATGGTTTTTCCAAACTGGAAGTTTAGGTGATTTTGAATATTTGGCGCGGCTACTCAAACCTCAACCTATCGATAATCGAGTTGGGGTTCGAGATATGGATGTGCAACAACCTGGCGTAAATGTAAGCGGAATTGATGATGTGGATTTACAAGGAATTCTAAAATTAGGAGGAGCTTTAAAGATTCCCTTCGAAACATTGGGAACTCATGATAAAGAAGTTTTTACTAAATATGATGAATGGGATCAAGCGGCATATCCTCGACAGTTTCAAAAAGACCTAGCCTCATTTATAAATCTAGCTGATGATTATGAATATAAAGCTTCTGAACAAGCTAATCTAGATGCTAATATTGGTCTTACTTCTGAGGATGATAAAGACCCTATAATTACTGCACCTCTTTATGGACAATGGCATGCTTTGGTAACTAGACTTTTGGATAATAGAGATGGAAGTGATTTGGCAAATAATTCGAATTGGGTGCATCAACTTAATTTGGATCCACGATATCGTACTTCGGCGGGATTTGGTACAGGAGTAATTCAGAAAAATCAAGAAGATTATATGGAAGCTGCTTGGAAACAAGTTGGAAGCATATTAGAAGCAAATCAAAAAATAAGAATCGCACAATTAGCAAAAGCAACCTCATCTATTTGGTATAATAAGCATCTTAAAACGATGTTGGAAATCAATCCTGAAAAAGCTTTCCTCTTTATGGCGCCAATGCATACAAGAGTTGTGGCAGATAAACTCACAGTAAATTATACCATAAAAGAGAGTAAAGTGCCGGCAATACTAACTTCGCCCGAAATGCGCAGGGTTATGAGACCCGGTAGTAGATTGATGAAACAACTACCTTTTGATAATGAAATCACCAAAACAAATATAATTGACAGGATTAATAAGGGAGAAGTTTTACCGGCACCTCCAAAAAATGCGCCCGAAACTATTCCTACACTTCAGGATATAGCTGACGAATACTCTCCGCCAGAGAAATTGCCTAAATTTTTGGCCGACCTAGTAATAAAATATCCTTGGATCAAATGGTTGTTTCTTTTCCTATTTATTCTGTTTCTGTTTCTCTCAACATTGGGGTCTTTCCTGAGCATCCTATTTATTGCCATCGCTTTAGTTTCCGCGTATCTGTATTATTTGATAAATAAATACGGCAATGAGGCGATTTTGGATGATAATCTAAATGAAGAAAATATTAAACCTGAACTCGTAGATAGCTTTCCAAATAGTTCAGATTTTACTTTGAATGAAGTCGATAATGAAACTATGCCAACTTTTGGCCAAAACGATAATCAGGAAGCGACGAATTTCAAAGAAGCACTACGCGACAATTTCGATTTAATCGATGTAAGCCGTACCGTAGGAGAAGACAAGAAAAAACCTGCTTTGGATCTTTCTTTTCTGGTGAAAACTACTTTCGAGAAAATCAATCCTGAAATTACAATTCCGCATCTTATTTATAGTCTAATCCTAATTCCTCCTAGAATTCGCTTTCAAATGCCAGAGGAATTTGTGGAAGCGATGGTTTATCCCGAATTTGATATTCCGATGTACAAACCTCTAAAAGATATTTCATCTGAACTTTTTCTGCCAAATATAAATTTTATTGCTAATAATAGTATTTCATTATTAGAAACCAATCAAAAGTTTATTGAAGCTTATATGGTTGGTCTAAACCACGAGTTTGCGAGGGAACTTTTGTGGCGCGAGTATCCAACTGATCAACGTGGAAGTTACTTTAGACAATTTTGGGATACAACTTCCTATTTGCCAGAATTGAAGGATAAATCTCTTACAATTGAGAAGCAAAAGGACAAGTTGCGAGATATTCCGCCTATTCACCTTTGGCCTAAAAAATCCAAATTAGGCGATCATGATTATCGTGAACAAGCTGGTGATAAAGGTGAAGAAGTTGTTTTGGCGATTCGTGGAGAACTTCTAAAAAAATATCCATCAGCCGTAATCTACGCTCATAAAGCCAAATGGCATCAAGAAACTGATGGCCAGTTTAACTTCAAAAAAGAGCGGGAATTAATGGAACTTAAAACAGAAGAAGAATTAAAAGATCCTCCAAAAAATATTATAAAAACACCGCTTTACGAAGCTAAAGTTGATCCAGACATTACTTTTTTCGGCTTTGACCTTTCGGTGAAAGAAGCAATCGGAAAAAATGGAGATAATCCCGCAATTGACAAAGATTTTGCAGGCTGGTTTTTTGTAATTAAAGAAAGACCGGGTGAACCGCGATTTGGATTAGATATTGGTCCTGCCACCAACAAAGCTATTGATGTATGGAATGATCTTTCTTGGGATCGAGTCTCACCACATGGGAATTTTCTTGTCATCAATACCATTCCTAACCTAAACATTGGAGTATTAAATGGAAATAATGATAATGAAAAAGTAAATCAAAATGTCGAAGACAAAAATATAAACTGGAATGCAGATATGAAAGCTGCTGATTTAGCATATATATTATATCAAGTGCCTGTGATGATTGCCATTCACGCTTCAGAAATGTTGCCAAAACAATAGAGCTATGCCAGAATTTAACAACATCCGAAAAAATCTAAACGACTCGCTTTCGCAAAAAGAACGAGCAAGAAAAGAATTGTTTTTGCAACAAGAAAAATTAAAACAAGTTGAAGCAGATATCTACAGCTTACAAAGACGTTTTGATCAAAATAGTAAAGTTGACTTGCAAAAGCAATCTCAATTAAGAAATCAACTTTCTACACTAAATAGTTCGATAGCTAAAGCTCAATCAGATTTTGCAAACTATAGTGATGAACTGAAAGGTATTCTAGAAAATTACCATCTTTTCTCAGATCCAAGAAAAAATATCGCCCAACTTGACGACCATAATCCTATAATGTTGTTGCCTCTTCGAATTGAAACAAGATTCAAAAAAGTGATTTCAAATGGACGTGAAGAAAATCAGTTTTGGGTTAGAGTTTATCCTGATGATATCGCCATAGACAGTTTTGAGGAAATCTTATCAAAAGCGGAGATTGCTAGTGCGCAGGATTATTGGCACGGAATACGGCAAGCTGCGGGTCGTGAAATGATGGAGCGTGCCGCTTGGCGGGGACTAGTTTCTAGTTATGGATCTGGAAGAGCTCGTTATATTATCGAAAAATATTTTCCGGAAATTGATGCTTTTACAGCGGATGAGCATGATCTTATTTTAACGATTGGAACTGACAAAGTTTTAGTTGCAGAGGAAATTCCGATTATCAAAAATTTCTGGAAAGAACTATGGTTGGCGGGCACAGATATTATTAAAAGACAAGACGCTCGAAATTATTTGATAGTAAATCTATTAGGCACAACTTCTGAAAATGAAAGCCGCGCGAAAGAAATCGAAGAGAATTTAAAACCTTCAAACTTTGATGATTTTTCACGATTTTCAGAGGAGGAATTAAAAGTTACAGTCGTCTTTATAAATTTCCCGAAAGGGGACGAAATTTCAACCAAAGAAGAATCGTGGTCACAAGCGCCAAAAACGAAAGTATTGCCAGATAGATTTGTAATAACTGGATATGACGGTCCCAGACATTCGACCGAGAATATATCTTTTCAAGAAATTGGAAATCCTATACCTCCGATTCTTAGTATGGGACCAGATCCTTCGTTGAGCGAGAAAGATCAGCTGAAACAATTGGAAGGAGATCTAATCGTAAACGAGGACTTAAAATGGATGTTCGATTTTGATGTCGCTGTTGAAAAGGGAATGGGGTTTAAAATCAATTTGACAGAAAATCAGATGCGCCTAGGTTTCGACAGAATTGTAGTGTTGGGACTAAAAATATCTTCAGATGAAGCACAAAGCATCGCTAGCATCGAACAATTGTTTCACAACCACGAACGTACCAAAAAAGGATTGGCAATTTTGCCGCAAGGCACACCAACAAACAATACTCAGTCTGATGATAGCGCTTACCAATATGTAGAAGATGCGGATGTTAGTTTTGACCAACTTCGAAATGACAAGCAATTTGTGCAAGAAAACGATTGGTTAGCTAAGAAAGATGGACAATGGTTGGCGGAATGGCTGGGTGTAAATCCAGAAGTTTTTCAAAAAACCTATAATGCTTCACTAAGCGATCAGTCTGAAGCAAAAGCCATGAATATAGCTTTATTTCCAGCGACTTTAGGCTATACCATGGAAAGTATGATGAAAGAGGTTTTTACTGAAAATGATCTTGAGCAAACTCGATTCTTTTTCAACAATTTTGTCAGCGCGAGAGGATGTATTCCAGCGATCAAAATAGGAAGACAGCCTTATGGAATTCTTCCCACAACAAAATTTGACAGTATGAAATGGTTGAATTCTCGGATGTTTCCGATGGCAGAGAAAATTCCTTTCATAAAAGGCATGGAATTTTTTGTACCTAAACTCTACGATATTCTTAAAAAGATTGATAGTGACTGGAGACCAATGTTGGATAAAGTCGATTATGTAGGGAAAGATTCAGATGATGCGCAAAAGCTTTTATTAAGAATAGTTGGATTAACTCCAAATTCGATTGAGCATTATCAACGTTATGCCGAGAGTGAATTTGCAGTTCACAATCGTTTTAGAATAGGTAATTATTTTTATAAATTTCCATTCACAAATAAACAAGAAGGTTTAGGATTGCTAAAAGAATTTGGGTACGATGGGCAAATAACTCCCGAAATACTAAAAAAGATTTTTCTTAAATCTCAAAATAAACTGAAACGACCGCTCATTGACGATGTTCCACTTTCAGAAATTTTGGGAATTAGAAATTATGCAAAAATCACTACTGATATTGGAGAAGAGGAAATCAACTATATTGAATGGTTGAAAAATGCAGCTGAAACATCGCACAATACTTTACGACTTCAAAAAGGTTTTATAGATGACAAAGTTCCAACCACATTGTTGTATTTGATGCTAAAACATTCATTAGATCTTGGCTATATTAATACAAGTTTATTTTTGAACTTACGTGCTAAGGTTATCAATGAAATTCAAATTCGAGATTTGAAAGTTGATCCCAATATTATACATATTCAGACAAATAAAGCGGCGACTGAAAGCCGTTGGAAATATCTATACGAAACAAATTCCACAATTACAGGAAACGACAAAATGCTGCTTGGTGATTATATTCCCAAGCTATTCAATACAGAATTGGCTTCTTCTTATTTGAAAGAACAACTTAACGCTTTAAGTTATCTTCAAAACGCACCTACTGCCAGACTAGAAAGAGTCTTTACTGAACATATTGATCTTTGTACTTATAGACTAGATGCTTGGAAAAACGCGCTACTAACCTACCAACTTTCGGTAATGCGATTTGCTGCTCAAAAGACAGACTTCGACAATATTGCTTTGTCATCTTCCTATTCGCAAAGTCAACGAAAAAAAGGAACTTATCTAGGAGCTTATGGATGGTTAGAAGATATTCGACCAGAAAACAAAGAGTTTACTGCCGTTACTCTTTCGGATAAATGCTTAGCCGATAATTTTGCAGATGGGACCGAACCGCCATTGATGCGAGATTCAACAAATGGAGGATACATTGCAGCGCCGTCACTCGATCACGCGGTAACAGCGGCTATTTTAAGAAATGCGTACATGAGTGACGACAGCCCAGAAGTTTTTAAAATAAATTTATCTTCTGAACGAGTTAGAAAAGCATTATCAATTATTGAAGGAATTCGTGCAGGACAAAATTTATCTGCGCTACTTGGATATTATTTAGAGCGCGAACTACGCAGTAAAAACGATGATCTACCAGACATCGATTATTATATTCATCTCCTCAGAAATGCTTTCCCTCTAAATCTAAGTAAGATCAATGACACCAAAATTGAGGTTTTGGAGACTGAAGAGGCAATTGTCGCGAATAATGTTGTAGATGGTCTTGCAATTATAAATCAGATTAAAAAAACAGGGAATTCAAAATATCCATTTGGACAATCTCTATTGCCAGTTACCGGTGCAGATGCGCCTTCTGATGCTATCAAAGCGGCAATTAATGCCGAAGTTGATAATATTACAAACTTAAACGATGCGATTGCCGATGTTGCCATGGCCGAAAGTATTCACCAAGTTGTTTTAGGAAATTATGATAGAGCGGCGGCTACATTAGAAACTTATAGTAAGGGAAATTTTCCTCCCATTCCTGATGTTATTCAAACTCCAAGAAAAGGGATCAGTATTACACAAAGATTTGGTCTTCACTTTAAAATTGGAGATTCTAGTGATTTCAGCAATCCTCGTGGCAAGGCCGAACCTTCTATGGCATCATGGTTAAAAGGAATTTTGCCTGACTCTAAATTGGTTGCAGTTAGTGTAAACATAAAATATCACAATGGAACAGCCGAAAAAATACAAGTATTGCAATCGAAATTAGAATTGGAAGCTCTGGATTTGCTCTATCTGCTGAATACCGAAGAAGACAAATCAATGACTGCTTTAGACGATATTATTGAACATTATATTTACAAGCAAAATACTACTAAGGCAATTTCGGAAATTAAAATTTTGTATACTGAACGCATTCCAGATATCACAAACTTCTTTCAACTGGCGGCGCAAATCAGCAGTCTTAGAAAATTATTATTGCAATCTCGACCTCTAGAACCACTCGATGTATCTTTGGCTTTAGAAGCAAATTCTGCCGAGAATAATTCGATGAATTTAGAAACTAACAAATTGGATGCTGCTGTAAATGCATTTAATGTTAGTGTTTCTGAAATTTCAACTTACCTAGGATATCTTTCACCCTTACTGCTAGATTTAGAAACTAATAGACAAAAATTCATTGATGAATACGAAGCTCTAACGGAGCAGGCATCGGAATTTCTTTCGAAATTATCATGGTATGGTTTAGCACAAACTGGAACTGCATTTATATATGAAAAAAAACGCGCTATTTTCTCTGCTTTAAGAAGCAAAGCAGAAAGTATATTGACGCTTTGGAATGATCAACTAGCTGCTTTTGATGTTGCTTTACAAGATTTCAATAATCTTC
>CBDUDY010000034.1:0-15955 GCA_965366055.1 uncultured bacterium | reverse complement strand
TCATACCATAAAGTTTCGGGCATAAAACTTTAAATTTTATATAGTTATGAAAAGAATTACTCTAGTATTCTTACTCCTTGTTTCGCAAATTATTTTTGCACAATTTACAGCTCAAGACGTTAAATTCTTCGTCGGTACCGGCGATCAAACTGCGTATCTCGTGGTAGACTTTAAAGATGGTACAGAAGATCGTTCCTATGCGTGGGGCTATAGATTCAACGCAGCAGACGAACCTACAATGCTAGATATTCTAACCGCGGTACAGACTGCGGAGCCAGCTTTTACAATTGATCAAACTGGTGGATTTCTAAATGATATTTATTATAATTCTCATTCTGCCGAGGGTGGAAATCCAGATTGGTGGAGCACTTGGCAAGGTGAGTCATCCACAACTTTCGCGATGAATGGCGGAATCGGTTCGGATGTCGAGGATGGATTGTGGTTCGGTTGTTCGTACGGATTTTCTAACCCAACTTCTCAAGCGCCAGCAACTCCAATTGCAGCCTACAGTTCATTATGGTTAGATCCTGCAACAATTACTTCTACGGTTGGAATTGGATCAAAAAGTATAATGGTAATCGTAGACTTCGGAACTGAAACCGATGGTGTTGCAGATTCTTACGCTACGAACTTATTATATGAAGGAGAAATGACCGCTGAATTAGCTTTGCAAACGCTTCAATCAAACACTTCAACTTTCCAATTTGAATTAACAGAAAATGAAGTAACTCAAGTAAATTACGAAACAACTTCAGCTTCAAATACCGCTGACCTTCAATGGAAAATGTTTGGTGGTACGAATCTTTCTAATTGGAAATCAATTGCAACTACAACGGCTGTAATTCCAGAAAATACTTTGTTAGGCTTAAGATTCGGAAATATCAGACCAATTACGCCACAAAATGCAAATGTAGAATTTCTTGGTACAGAAACTTTTACTGCTAGTAATTTCTCAATTTATCCAAATCCAGCATCTTCAACACTTTCAATTTCTTCAAATGAAACTTTTGAAAATGTTAGTGTTTATAATATGATGGGAGCAGAGGTAATTTCTACAACAGGAAATTCTGTAAATGTAGAAAATTTGGCTTCGGGAGTTTACATCCTAAAATTGTCAAACAATTCTCAATCTGTTACTAAGAGATTTATTAAGAAATAAATTCCTCTAATATTTAAAAAGCGGTCAAGGAAATTTCTGAAATTTTCTTGACCGCTTTTCTTTTTTGGAGAAAAGTTCTAATTTAACTCTTCAGCCAATTTCCAATAATCATTTTCCCATTTGGCGTAAGCACACTTTCTGGATGAAACTGTACTGCTCGAACATCGTATATTTTATGTCTCAATGCCATAATTTGATTCTCATCATCAACGGCAGTTACTTCTAAAGAATCGGGCAAATTATTTTCGATAACCCAAGAATGATATCTACCAACCATAAATTCCTTTTCGAGTCCTTCAAAAAGAATTTCATCGTCAACTAGTATTTTTGCTTTCGTTGAAACTCCGTGATATACCTTTTCAAGATTTATCAGCTTTCCACCAAAAACTTCACCAATTGCTTGAAGTCCAAGACAAATACCTAAAATACTTTTTTCGGCGGCGTAAGTTCGAATTACATCTTTTAGCAATCCTGCTTCATCAGGAATTCCTGGACCGGGCGAAAGTACTATTTTGTCAAAATGTTGTACATCTTCTATATCAAAACTATCATTTCTAAACACAGTTACATCATAATCAAATGATTGAATATAATGAACAAGATTAAATGTGAAGCTATCATAATTATCTATAACGAGTACTTTTTTCATTTGCTTGATCGTATGTGATTTTAATTCTTTTTTGGATTATTGTATTTAGTACACGGAATATATTTGGCGAAAGCCTAAAAAAAATCCTCTTAAAGTCTCATTTTTATCGTAGCGACATCTATAGAAAGGGAAATTTCCTCGTTGATGGGAAGCGCGGTTGCATAATCAAAAAATATTGCCCTTTTATTGTGTGCGCCTTTTATCAAATAGCCATTTCCTTTGAAGTAACATTCTTTGACCACCACGACCAATGGCGAATCTTCGGCAGGAAATAGTTCGTGAGGATAGACCAATATTGTTTCGGGACCTTCGTACTCAGTCATCAATTCACTCAGCGCAATCGTATTTACTTCGCCATAAAGTGATGCAATATATTTATTTTTAGGGCGAAGAAACAATTTCGCGGAAGCGCCAAAATCCTGAACCTTTCCTTTTTTCAAAACCATGGTCTTATCCGAAAATGACAAGGCATCGGTGCTATCGTGGGTTGCGACAATGCAACTAATATTTTTTGACTTCAGATAAGAAAATAGATTGCGTCTTAAAGATCCTTTACGGAAACTATCAATATTGCTGAAAGGTTCGTCGAGCAGTAATAGTTTTGGCTCAACCGCAAGAACACGGGCCAAAGCAACACGCTGTTGCTCGCCACCACTCAAAAATTTAGCTTTTTTATCTGCATATTCTGTCATTTCGACCATAGAAAGTAGTTCAGCAACGCGTTGATTTTTGAACTCCTTATCGACATTTGAAATAAATTTCCCAACGTTTTCAGCTACGGTTGTATATGGCATCAAATCAAAATCCTGTGCAAGATATTTAATGTCATCGTGTCCGGGAACCAAATTATATTCAGGTCCTAAAAGTCTTTTACCATTGAAAATTATTTCGCCAGAATCAAGATTGTATAAACCGTAAATTAACTTGAGCAATGTGCTTTTACCGCAGCCACTTTCGCCAATGAGCGAAATGTTTTCACCTTGTTGAATTTTAAAATTGACGTCTGATAAAACTTTTTCCTTTTCGTATGAAAAAGATAGATTGCTAATAGTTAACATTATTTGTAGGTAATTTTTTGAAGTGAACAAAGGTACGATTATAATAAAAAAGAGCGAAATGCATTTGCAAGTTCGCTCTTAGTAAAAAGTACTTATTGTTTTGAAATCTTACTTGATGTAATTTTTAAAATCGTTGGTTGATATTCTTGCTTTTAGATCGTGCAGCAAGTTATAAAGTCCAAAAAACGTTCTATTAATATATAAGAAGTGTCTTGAACCACGATTCCCATTCATTTTTCGCAATTGAGTATCTTTTGCAAATTCTTCACCCATTTCTGCTATGCTTGCAAAAAATGCTTCGTCTGAAAAGTCAAAATTCTCGCTATGGAAAGGTTTTGTAAACAACGAAAGCATTTGGTGAAAAAGCTTTTTAAAGTAAGCAACTTCTTCTGGGCTGTCATCTAAACGTAAAATCTCTAACTCGTATAATTTTTCTGTAAATCGTTCAGGATTATTAATTACCTCAGGATTTGCCAATTGAAAATATGGAACGTAAAAATCTTCGGGAACAACTTTGATACAACCAAAATCAATTGCAATTAATTGTCCAGCTTTATCAATCAAGAAATTCCCAGGATGTGGATCTGCGTGAACTTGTTTAAGAACGTGGATTTGGTACATATAGAAATCCCATAATGCTTGACCAATTTTGTCTCCAAGTGCAGCATCAGTATTTGCGGCGGCAAATTCAGATAAGTGCAAACCATCAATCCAATCCATTGTCAAGGTTTTTGGCGAGGACAATTCTGGATAATATTTTGGAAATCTTAGATTTGGAATATGATCGCAAGCATCAGCAATTTCTAAACTTTGTTTAAGTTCCAATTCGTAATCGGTTTCTTCTAGCAATTTACTTTCTACTTCTTGAAAATACTTTTCAGAATCCTTTCCTTGAAGATTAAACATCTTCACAGCAATTGGTTTCACCAAAGCAAGATCTGAACTAATACTTTCGGCAACTCCAGGATACTGAATTTTTACCGCCAATTTCTTCCCGTCTTTCATCGCTTGGTGCACCTGTCCGATACTTGCCGCATTGATAGAATCTGGACTAAACTCATCGTAAATTTCTTCTGGAAATTTCCCAAGATATTTTTTGAAAGTTCTTCTTACAAGTGGCGCAGACAATGGTGGAACAGAAAACTGCGACAGAGAAAATTTCTCAACATACTGTCGTGGCATAATGCTTTTGTCCATACTCAACATCTGTGCAACTTTTAGAGCACTTCCCTTCAGATTTTTCAATCCGTCGTAAATATCTTCTGCGTTGTTTTCGTTCAGTTTATCGCGATTTAAGGATGGATTAACCATCTTTTCGCCATAGTATGAAATATAATTTCCGCCAATTTTGAGACCAGTTTTTACTAGTTGCCCAGCCCGCTCAATCTTTGTAGTAGGAATTTTATCTAATGTTTTCATTAAGTGTTTTTTGTAAAATAATCTCGTTTACATTTTGCGTTCTTTCCAAAGAAATTTTCCTAGGTCAATAATATTGTCCAACGGTTTAGTATCTAATAAATCAACGACTGTATTGACAGATTTTTCAATGATAATATCTGTTTTTTCAAATCCTTTTGAATTATCCTCCAACCAGAATTTCAAGATAAACATAAACTGAACCCAAGATCCTTCGCTATAGATTGGCTCTGTAGCATTTTTAAATTTCGAATTGTTCGGATTATCTGACTGAATAATATTATTCACGAAGTCTTTAAAGAAATGACGCATCTTTTTAAGCTGATTCAAATTCTTCAAACCTTCTTCGTTTTCTTTAAGCGTTGCCAAAACATATGATCTATTTAAAGTCAAAATTTCAAATAGCGTATAATATAATGTAAGGAGTTTGTTTTTTGGTGTGTAAGTTGCATACACTTGTTCTTGTGAAATTGTAAGGATTGCATTCTCAAAAAACTTAACCCAAATATCTTGTTTAAGATTTTGTAACGAGCCAAAATGCATATAAAAATCTGTATCGCTTAAACCAATTTTTTTACAGAAACTGTAAACGTTTTTTGGTTCTTCGCCATTTTCCATAAAGTCCTCCATATAGAGGGCAATTATCTGATTTTCATCTAATTTGATTGGAGATTCAGCTACTGGTAAGTTTTCGAATGTGTTTTTCTTTGCGGCGGCCATAGTGGTGTTATTTTGGTTTGACTTCGTAAAGTTAACACCTATATATTTTATTAATGAGAAACAATTGTTAAAGTCAAGACAGAAATCAATGATAATGCTGAAAATTTCAACTACAGTCTTATAATGTCTAAAAATTCGCGGAATTGCTGAAAGTCAGCGTTCTAAATTTTATTTATTTCGAATACAGTTGTTTAATTCCCGCTTTTAAAAATGTGAATATTGGAAGCGTTTTCATTATTTGAATGTCGGTAAGCAGAGAACTTTCGTTTCCTAGAAACGGAATTATCTTGGTTGGATTCAGTTTTCCAAACATTGTGCTGAAAATCTCTTTTCCAGTCGCTTTTTTGCTAATTAAAACTTCCAATAATGTTCGGTCGTACCAATTGAAAATCTTGTCGCTTATAGAAAGATGTTTTGCAGGAGATTTGTTTTCAAGAAGTCTATTTACAATTTCTTCTGAATTTTTCTGGATAAATTGAAAAGTATAACCGCTACTTGCTTTGGTAAAACCGCCCGATGTTCCGATGTTTATTATTCGAGAATTAGCTGATTTAAATCGGTCAAATTTCGCCATGGTCATTGGGATTACTCCAAATTCAGTATGCTGAATTTCGTAGTTTTCGATCGCTAAATCTTCTTTTAAATACTTTTTGATTGCCGTTTTATAATCTTCTTTTTTTAATAGCTCAGGGCTAAATAAAGTATATTCGATTAATGCTTCCGTTTCTGAAGTTGGAAGCACATACATAAAAGTCGCACCGTTTTCTTGACCAACAGAAAAGTCCATTAATGTTCCCACAGTTTTATCAAATTTTGGAGAATCAGTTTTGATTACCCAACCTTCAAAATGCTGAAGTAATGTATTGGATTTATCAATGGTTGGATGAAATAAAGAAGTTGAATTAAATATATAATCCGCATTGAAAACTTTGCCGTCAATTGTTACCGAAGCATTATCTTCAGACTCATCAAGGTTTTCAATGGCTCCGTAGGCAAATTCGACATTTGGGAATTTTTTAGCGAAAGCTAGCACATTTTCGTAGAAATCAATTCCGCGAATCATCTTATAACTATAATCTTCAAGATGAAACTGCTTAGTGAATTCTTCAGTTTTAAAAATAAGATTATCCCATTTATGATAAACGATTGGTTCAAAAAGTCCAGGCTTTTTCTCCCAGAAACACCAAGTTCTATCATTTTCAGTTTTATGATCTCGGTCCAAAACTAAAATCTTTTTGTCCGATAGTTTTGGCTGATTCAGAATGGTATAAAGTAAACTCAAACCAGCACATCCAGAGCCAGCGATGATATAATCGTATTTCATTAATTTCAGTTTGACGAAGAAGTATATGTTGATTTCCGTTTCTGTTTTACTTCAAAATTCAGAAAAGGAAAGGTAGTAATTTTTAAAGATGTTTTGCAATTGGAGGCGAAAGTCAGAGTAACTTTCACAGAAATTTATATATGTGCTTTCTATGGTCGGAGTCAAAAAAGGTAAATTTGCCGAACTATAGAAAAGATTTTCAACTAAAGCTGATAAATTCGGCGAAAGCCAACTAATAGATTTCAAAATTTAAACTATAAATCGAGTCAAGAAAAAGCATATGAAGCAAACTTTGAGCAATCCAGTTTTATATTTAATGAGCATTTCTGCGGGATTGGTAGTGGCAAATTTATATTATAATCAACCTTTACTACATCAAATAGCAACCACATTCGGAGTTTCGGATTCTGCAGTAAGTAACGTCGCTTTGTCCACGCAAATCGGTTACGCATTGGGATTGTTATTTATAATTCCGCTAGGAGATAAGGTTTCGAATACCAAAATACTGCAAATCGATTTTATTCTGATGATTGCCTCTCTGATTGCTGCGGCATTTTCTGATAGTTTGATGCTGCTTATTATTAGCAGTTTTTTTATTGGATTTACTTCATCTTTACCACAATTATTTGTGCCGATGGCGGCAGCGCTGAGCGACGAAAAGGGCAGAGGTAGAGCGGTTGGAATTGTAATGAGCGGACTTCTAATTGGAATTCTAGGAAGCCGAGTTTTGAGTGGTTGGGTTGGTGCGCAGTTTGGCTGGCGTACGATGTATTATGCTGCTGTGGTGATTATGGTGGCACTTTTCATTTTATTAAAATTTAAACTACCTACAATTACTCCTAGTTATAAAGGTACTTACGGAAGTCTGATGAAAAGCCTTTGGCATTATTTTAAAACCGAACCAACCTTGAGAATTGCAACACTTCGCGCTGGATTGGCGTTTGCGGGTTTAAGTGCATTTTGGACGACGTTGGTTTTCTTGATGGAAGATAATTTTGGCTACGGAAGTGGTGTTACGGGAGCTTTTGGATTATTTGGTGTTGTTGGAGCACTTGCTGCAACCGTAGTTGGAAAAATGAATAATCGAGTCAGTTCAAATAAAATACTTATTTACTCGGCCTTGCTGTTGATTGTTTCGTGGGTGATTTTTTACTTCTCTGCACATTCAATAATTGGTTTGATTGCTGGAGTAATTTTGGTAGATTTAGGAATGCAAGCTTTGCATATAACCAATCAGACAATCATTTTCTCTAAAAATCCTGAAGCGAGAAATCGAGTGAACACGATTTATATGGTAGGATTTTTTATCGGTGGAGCAGTTGGAACTGTTTTAGGAGCCGAAGCTTGGCAGAATTATGGATGGACTGGAGTTGGAACTTTGGGACTTATATTATCAGTTTTGATTTTGGTGGTGCATCTTGCTTTTCAGAAGAAAGTAGAAAAGGTAATTTAGAAAGAAATCTGTTCGAGATTGTGAAATTTATTAATTTATTGAAAGAAAAATTATGGCTAAGAAGATAGAAGCGAAAGACGAAAAATATCTAAAAAGATGTATTGAATTAGCAACGGAATCTCTAGAAGCTGGTGATGCACCTTTTGGATCAATTCTAGTTGATAAAGAAGGCAATATAATTGCAGAAGACAGAAATCGAGCGAACGAACTAAATGTCTTAGCGCATCCAGAAGTTGAAATGGCGCGTTGGGCAGCGGATAATCTAAGTGCTGAAGAAATTGCCTCAACGACAATGTACACAAGTGGTGAGCATTGTACCATGTGTTCGGGTGCTCAAGGATTGGTGGGAATTGGAACATTGGTATATTTAAGTTCAGGCGAACAGCTTTTTGAATGGCAAAAGGAATTTGGTGCAGCACATTCCAAATTAAATTATTTAAAAGTAGAAGATGTAATTAAGAATGTAGAAGTTCGTGGACCTGCAGAAGGAGAATTATTAGAAGAAATAAAAAGTATCCAGAAGCGATTTTATCAGAAGTAGGTAAAACTTAATTTAAATAAAAAACTTCCCTAGAACATAATTTTCTAGGGAAGTTTTTTATTTGATCTAGAGTTTGCTCTTCATCAAAATTAATGAAAGAAGTTTGAAACGAATTATCGAATTATTCGGGCTATCTCTTAATCCAAAAAAAAAGGTTCGTGTCACTCAAAGAATGACACGAACCTTTTTATAAACTATATTTTTAAAACTTATAGGTGAATTACTTCTCCGTAAGCTGCAGCTACTGCTTCCATTACCGCCTCACTCATTGTTGGGTGTGGGTGAATTGCTTTAAGGATTTCGTGTCCTGTTGTTTCAAGTTTTCTACCTACAACTGCTTCAGCAATCATATCAGTTACACCTGCACCAATCATATGACAACCTAACCATTCGCCGTATTTTGCGTCAAAGATTACTTTTACAAAACCGTCTGGAGTTCCAGCTGCTTTTGCTTTTCCTGAAGCTGTAAATGGGAATTTACCAATCTTTAATTCGAAACCAGCTTCTTTAGCTTGCTTTTCGGTCATACCAACAGATGCAATTTCTGGAGTAGCATAGGTACATCCAGGAACGTTTCCGTAATCGATTGCATCAACGGCAAGACCTGCAATTTTTTCAACACAAGCAATTCCTTCAGCAGAAGCAACGTGAGCAAGTGCTTGTCCAGCAACGATATCTCCAATTGCATAATATCCTGGGATATTTGTTTGGTAGAATTCGTTTACCAATATTTTATCTCTATCTGTAGCAATACCAACTTCTTCAAGTCCGATATTTTCGATATTTGTTTTAATTCCAACTGCTGAAAGCAAAATGTCCGCTTCGATAACCACTTCGCCTTTGGCAGTTTTTACCGTAGCTTTTACACCTTCGCCAGTAGTATCAATTGATTCAACTGAAGCACTTGTCATAATTTTGACACCTGCTTTTTTCATAGATTTTTCCATTTGCTTAGAAATATCTTCATCTTCTACAGGAACGATAAGCGGCATATATTCAACAATAGTAACGTCTGTTCCCATTGAATTATAGAAATGTGCAAATTCAACTCCAATAGCTCCAGATCCAACTACGATCATAGATTTAGGTTGAGTAGGCAAAGTCATTGCTTGACGGTATCCGATTACTTTTTTTCCATCTTGTGGAATATTTGGCAATTCGCGAGAGCGAGCTCCAGTTGCAATGATGATGTGGTCTGCAGAATATTCTGTAGTTCCTTCGTCAGTTTTTACAGAAACTTTCTTTCCTGCCATCAAAGTTCCGTAACCAAGAATAACATCAATCTTATTCTTTTTCATTAAGAATTGAACTCCTTTGCTCATTCCTTCGGCAACATCTCTTGAACGACCTACAACAGCCGAAAAGTCTTTGTCAAATTCAGAAATAGTCAATCCATAATCTGAAGCGTGTTTTAGGTAATCAAAAACCTGGGCAGATTTAAGCAATGCTTTTGTTGGAATACAACCCCAGTTAAGGCAAATTCCACCAAGGCTTTCTTTCTCAATAATGGCAACTTTTTTACCTAATTGCGAAGCTCTAATTGCTGCTACATATCCACCAGGACCACTTCCTAAAATAATGATGTCGTATTTCATTGTATGATTTATTATTGTTGAAAAATATCTAATTTGTAAAGAAATCGCTTAGCGCAAAATTTCTGCTTGCGAAATTAAGGAATATATATTAAAATAGGAATTTCGGCGACGATTATCTACTCTTTTGAATTGGAATCTACTGCTGAAATTTACCGAAAGTCTGCGCGAAGGACAGGAGCGGCATCCTTTTCTGGAGCCTGCGGAAGAAAAGATATAGTGGATGGCCTGACCCAAAGGGTCGCGCCCAAAAAAAGCGTCTTATAAAAAGTCGTCTTCTGATGATTCCACACTTATTTCCTGCTCGGTAAGAAATTGAGAATTGTAAAGATGTTTGTAAAAACCTTTGTCTTTTAGCAGAAGTTCCTCGTGAGTGCCTTGCTCCACAATCTTCCCTTTTTCCATCACCACAATTTTATCGGCGTTCATAATTGTAGCAAGTCTGTGGGCAATTACGATTGAAGTTCTATCTTTTGTAACGGTTTCAGTAGCTTTCTGAATCAATTCTTCAGAGTAAGAATCGATCGAGGAAGTCGCTTCGTCAAGAATCAAAATCCCAGGATTGCTCACATAAGCGCGCAAAAACGCAATTAATTGACGCTGTCCAGATGACAACATTGCACCGCGCTCTTTTACGTTATAATCATAGCCATTTGGCAATTCCATAATAAATTCGTGCACGCCAATTACCTTTGCCGCCGCGATTACATCTTCGCGACTCACGTTAGGATTTTGGAGCATAATATTGTTCATAATCGTGTCAGCGAACAAGAAAACATCTTGCAAAACTACGGCGATTTCACTTCGTAAAGAGTCTAAAGTATAATGATTGATATCTTGACCATCAATGCAAATAGAACCACTTTTGATTTCGTAAAAGCGGTTTAGTAGATTGATAATGGTCGATTTTCCAGCTCCGGTTGAACCTACAATCGCCACGGTCTGACCAGGTTCGATATCTAAATTAATACCTTTTATCACTTCCTCATTTGGAATGTAAGCAAAATGAACATCCTTGAATTCGATTTTTCCAGTAAAGTTTTTAGCTTCGATTGTTCCATCAACTTGTGTCTGATCTTCGGTGTCCAAAATAGCAAAAACCCTATTGGCAGCAATCATTCCCATCTGCATCTCGTTGAATTTATCCGCAATTTGACGTAGTGGATTAAAGAGCATTCCGATAAACATTGTGTACGAAAATAAATCTCCAAATGTGGTTGAATTATCGCCACCCATAATTTTCATTCCTCCGTACCAAACCACAAATCCTAGAGTTAGCGAAGTAATAATATCGGCAATCGGGAAGAAAACAGAGTTATACCAAATGGTTTTTACCCACGCATCTTTATGCTTAGCGTTGATTTCTGCGAATTTTTCAGCTTCGATGTTTTCACGGTTGAAAAGCTGTACGATTTTCATTCCCGTAACGCGCTCTTGAACAAAAGTATTTAGATTGGAAACTTGGTTTCGCACTTCCTCAAAAGCAACCTGCATTTTGCGCTGAAAAACTCTCGTAATAATCACCAAAATTGGCATAGCAACGATTACAATCCAAGTTAACTTCCAGTTCATATAGAACATAAAAATCAAAATTACCGCCATTTTCATCAAGTCGCTGAGAATCATAAAAAGTCCTTGGCTGAAAATTCTTGCGATTGCTTCGATATCACTAACCGCGCGGGTTACGAGTTGACCGACTGGTGCGTTGTCAAAATATTTCATTCGGAAGCGTAGAATATGTCCAAACATCTTGATTCGAATGTCCTTTACGATGTCTTGACCAAGCCAGTTTGCCCAGTAAACAAAGAAAAACTGAGATAAAACTTCTAGAATTAGTACAATTCCCATCAGGACAACGTACATCAAAAGTCCGCTTTTGTCGTTGGTTTGCAAATATCCATCCACGGTTTGCTTTAGTAAGTATGGTCGTAAAGCCGCGAAAACCGACAGCGAAATGGCAAATATAATAACGCCATTAAACCGCCCTTGGTAAGGTCTGGTAAATTTTAATATCCTTTTGAAAAGGCCAGTATCGAATGCTTTTGCTTTCATTTATATTTTTTAAGAGCTATTTGCTTTGCTTATTCAGCATTGCTTACTCTGCTTTTTTAATTTTAAAATAATCTAGTCTCTTACAAAAAGTAACTACAGCGGAATATAATCATAATCAACTGCCGTAAGATACAATCCGTGGGCTGGAACAGAAAATCCAGCTTCTGATCTATTTTTACTGTCGATTATCGTTTCAAATTCTGCCAAAGTTATTTTGTGTGTTCCTACATTTATTAAAGTACCAACAATTGCTCGCACCATATTTCGCAAAAAACGATCAGCGCTAATGGTAAAAATAAGGGAATCCTCACTTCTTTCCCAAAGCGCTTTGGTGATTTTACAACGAAAGTTGTTAACCTCAGTATGGACTTTCGAAAAACTTTCGAAATCAGTTTTTAGCAATAAAATTTCTGCAGCTTTGTTCATTAATTCTAAATCTAGAGTATGTCGGAAATACCAACTTCCCTCTGTATCAAATGGATTTTTATGCTGATTAATGTGATACTCGTAAGTTCTTTTTTTAGCGTCAAAACGAGCGTGTGCATCTTCAGTTACAGTAAAAATATCGATAATCGCAATATCTTTTGGTAGAAGAGAATTCAGCTTAAAAATGCAGATTTGAATTTCGTAAGGCAAATTATCAAGATCAAAATGTGCGTACATTATTTTGGCGTGAACGCCAGTATCAGTACGCCCTGCAGCTACAACCGAGATTTCGCTACGCAAAACTGTTTGTAGTGCGTTTTGCAGAACTTCCTGAACACTTTGAGCGTTAGGCTGTATCTGCCAACCGTGATAGGCCGTCCCTTTATATGATAATTTTAAAAAATACCTCAATCGCAATTTTGTTTTTTGACTGATGCAAAGATACTTATTATTTGAGGAGGTTTGAAATGGCGAATTGCAACAAAATGTTAATTTAAAGCCCATCGATTTTTAGTAATTTTACAAAAATTAAATAAAAAAATTCTTTTCAGATGACCCGAATTCTGCTTCTTTCTGACACACATTCCTATATAGATGAAAACATTCTAACTTATGCTGAAACAGTAGATGAGATTTGGCATGCTGGAGATATTGGGAATCTTGCCGTAACGGATGCTTTGGCAAAGATAAAACCGCTGCGTGCGGTTTACGGAAATATTGATGATCATACCGCTCGAATGACTTTTCCGCTTAACAATCGCTTTATGTGCGAAGGTGTAGATGTTTGGATTACGCATATTGGAGGTTATCCAGGAAAGTATAGTCCCGCAGTAAAAGAGGAAATGGCAAAAAATCCTCCAAAATTATTTATCTGTGGGCATTCACATATTCTAAAAGTAATTTTTGATAAGAAGAATAATCTTTTACATATGAATCCTGGAGCGGCTGGAATTAGTGGTTTTCACCAAGTGCGAACAATGCTGCGATTTAATATTGATGGTGAGCAAATCAAAGATTTAGAAATCATCGAATATCCAAAAAAAGCATAAAAAAAACCCGAACATTGTTCGGGTTTCTCTTCGCACTAATAAACTAAGATTATAGGACTACCTCAATCTGTCTACTGATTTTACGAGATCTTCATCCTTCTTGATGGCTTTGTTGGCCAAAACCAACATCACGATAGAAACAATAGGTAGAAACATCCCAATACCTTTCTCAGAAACTTCCGTTTCTCCAGATACACTTAGTAGACGATATACAAACAATCCTAATAAAATTAAATTCAAAATTATTACAACTCTGTTCATCACGAACTGTTGCTGTCTTTTTTTATATGTCAAAATACTCCAAACAATCATTGCTGATCCTAAACCTAATAAAACGGTATAAACCTGATCTGCCATAAAGTAAAAATCACCGCCAGCTTTTAAGGTCCACAATGGCGCAAAAAACGGAACTATCGCCATAAAGATAAAGGCTATTAATAGATACACAGTCTGAATACGTTGTAACATGTTTTGCTTTTTAGAGACACAAAAATATATTTTCTTTTTTACATAAGCTATTGTATCGTAAATGTTTTTTCGTATTATTGCATAACAAAACCGTAAGTACTTCATTCTTCGGCGTTAGACAAATACAACAAATTACTCTATCCAATTTTAATAGATTCCTTCACAATTAACTCAAGAACATTACATGTTTGACATTTCTGTATTAAAAGAAATGAAGCTTCCTGAGCTTCAAGAGATTGCAAAAGCAAAAAAAATAAAATACGCGGGCGTCAAAAAAGAAACTCTGGTTTATCAGATTCTTGATTTTCAGGCCGCCAACCCAGAAACGATCAGTTCGGAGCCGCAATCTAATGAGGAGGCACCAAAGCAGAAACGTACAAGGTTACAGAATGAAAAGTCCCCAGCGATTGTTGCAAGTAAATCTGAAAAAGATTTTGAACCTGTCGCAAATGTGGTAAAAGAAACGGTAGAGCCGGTTGAAAAAATCCCAGCGATCAAGGAAAAAATTGGTAAACTTATAAAGTTTAAAAAGGCAATTCAGCCAGATCCAAATAGAGAAACTCCAAGAGAGCAACCAAAAGATTCATCTGAAGAACAAGGTCAAAATAATGACAATCGTTCTCAAGAATCAGTTTCCCAAGAAGTACCGCAGCAGGAGCAGAGAGAAAAACCGCAACATCAGCATCCTCAGCATAAGACAAATCAGAAAGATGCCATTCGTCCAAACGACAAGGCAAATCAAAATAATCCGAATTTCAAAGGAAAAAAAAGCAACTATAAAGATGCTGATTTTGAATTTGACGGAATAATAGAAAGTGAAGGAGTATTAGAAATGATGGCCGATGGCTATGGTTTCCTAAGATCTTCAGATTATAATTATCTTGCTTCACCAGATGATATTTACCTTTCTACCTCACAAATAAGACTTTTTGGACTTAAAACTGGAGACACCGTAAAAGGTGTGGTAAGACCTCCAAAAGAAGGAGAGAAATTCTTCCCACTTGTAAAAGTCCTAAAAATCAACGGACACGATCCACAAGTTGTTCGCGACCGTGTTTCTTTTGAACATTTAACTCCAATTTTCCCGTCGGAGAAATTCAACCTTGCCGAAAGACAAAGTACGATTTCTACAAGAATTATCGATTTGTTCTCACCAATTGGAAAAGGGCAAAGAGGAATGATTGTTGCGCAACCAAAAACTGGAAAAACGATGTTGCTAAAGGATATTGCCAACGCAATTGCGGCAAATCATCCAGAAGTTTACTTGATCGTTTTGCTTATTGACGAGCGTCCGGAAGAGGTTACAGATATGCAGCGTAATGTGCGTGGAGAAGTAATTGCTTCTACATTTGACAGAGAGCCGCAAGAGCACGTAAAAATTGCTAATATCGTTCTTGAAAAAGCGAAGAGACTGGTAGAATGTGGTCATGATGTAGTGATTTTACTAGATTCAATCACGCGTCTTGCTCGTGCGTACAATACAGTACAGCCCGCGTCTGGTAAAGTTTTAAGTGGTGGTGTGGATGCAAATGCGCTACAAAAACCTAAGAGATTCTTTGGAGCTGCTCGTAATGTTGAGAATGGCGGATCGCTTAGTATTATCGCTACGGCGCTTACAGAAACTGGTTCGAAAATGGACGAAGTTATCTTCGAAGAGTTTAAAGGAACTGGAAATATGGAACTTCAATTGGACAGAAAAATCGCCAATCGTCGTATTTTCCCAGCGATCGATCTTACATCTTCAAGCACGCGTCGTGATGATCTTTTGCTTGATGCGCAGACAATTCAGCGTATGTGGATTATGAGGAAATACCTTTCAGATATGAATCCGGTGGAAGCGATGGACTTTATAAACGACCGTTTCAAAAAGACAAAAAACAATGCAGAATTCTTGATTTCGATGAATGATTAAATCTTAATTATTCAAATTTTATATAAGAAAGCCACTATTTTAGTGGCTTTCTTGTTTTTTGAAATTTTTAGAAAGCTTCCGCTAAAAGAATCTAAGTAGACCGATAATCTTCGATTTAAGGAAGTTGCCGTTTTCT
>CBDUDY010000033.1:0-16769 GCA_965366055.1 uncultured bacterium | reverse complement strand
GCAAGGAAAATACGGGTGGTCAATCGTGTTTCAGAAGGGCTCATCTCGTACTGTAAAGTATCAAGTTTTGGCAGCGCTTTCGGAATTTTATAATGTTTGATGAATTTAAAAATAGTGACACCACATAGTTCTTTCAATTCCTTTTCGACTTGTTTTTGTAGCGATTCGGAATTCAGATTATGATCTTTGACGATTGTCACAGATAGCAACTCTTTTGAACCAGACAAATTAGTTTCAAGACTTGTGTGATAGAAAATATTGTTGATAAAAGCATCCTTTGCAGTTATCAAACCAATCAATGGTTTTTCTATTTCTCTGGAATCAGTTTCAAAATATAGTGTATCGCACGATTTCCAATGTAACTGTTGATTCTTTAAATTACTGATTAAACTACTTGCTTCGGTAGCAACTATAATATAATCACTTTGTAATTCTTCCCCATTTTCTAAAAGTACTCTATCTTTTTCAACAGCTTTTACTGTGGTATTATATCGAAAAGTTACATTTTTCAACCGATCTTTCAACTGCTGAGGAATTGCTTCAATTCCCGCTTTTGGCAAGGCCGCAAAACCTTCTCCAAACATTTTATAGATAAATTCAAACATTCGGCTCGAAGTTTCCAATTCAGCTTCAAGGAATATTCCGCCAAAGAACGGCTTGAAAAATTTGGAAATCATTTCTTCCGAAAATCCGAAATCAACTAAATATTGATAGGTCGTCTTTTCCGGTTTTTCAAAAATTTCTTCAAGACTAGTTTCCTTTAATACTGTATTCAATTTTAGAACTTTAAACTTATCAGCAACTCCTCCAATACCTGAAAACAATGTAGGAAGCAGCAACGACATATCTCTTAATGGATCACCCAAAATTTTCTGTTTCCCGTTGTCAAAAATTGCAGCTCCAGATAAAAAGTACTGCAATTCTAAAGCGTCAAAATCTAAATATTTCTTTGCTGCGGGATATGCCGTTAATAACACCTGAAAGCCCTGATCCAATTGGTAACCATCTACAATATCAGTTTTGACTCTGCCACCAACTCGATCGCTCGCTTCGATAATTATTGGATAAAATCCACTTTCTTCTAGCACTCGAGCAGCAATCAAACCGCTTACTCCTGCTCCAATTATATGTATTTTGTAGTCTTCGTTCTTCATTTGTTTATTGATAAATTCTTGAGCTTTTTAAACCCTGATCCAAAAATCTAAAGTAAGCCTTAATAATGTTTTTGTAAAAGATATTTTGGAATATTTAATTAGCTCAACATTGAAAAAGTCCTTCTCTATTATTCGATGGAATTTCCATCAGCAATTTTCCCTATTTTTGCCATCCATAACGACAACTATTTATGTTCAGAAATTTCAAAAAAGTTTTCAATTTACACGACGGTGAAGATGATAGGGTAAAAACCTTGGAAGGCATCAAAAATAATATATCATTTAAAGGTGCGAATTTGTGGATTTTGGCATGTGCCATTATCGTAGCTTCGGTAGGATTAAACGTGAACTCAACGGCAGTTGTCATTGGTGCGATGTTAATTTCCCCACTTATGGGACCAATCGTTGGCGCAGGATTTGCCTTGGGAATTTATGATTTCAATCTGCTGAAACGCTCTCTGCGAAATCTTGCAAATGCCACGATTGTGGGATTAATCGTCTCTACAACTTATTTTGCTTTAAGCCCCTTTAAAGATGTACAATCAGAACTTTTGGCTCGCACAACACCAACTATTTACGATATTCTTATCGCTTTTTTTGGTGGAATTGTTGGTGCAATCGCCGTAACCAGAACCGAAAAAGGAAATCCAATTCCGGGAGTTGCTATAGCAACCGCATTGATGCCGCCGCTTTGTACTGCAGGTTATGGCTTGGCAACAGGACAATGGACATTTTTCTTTGGAGCAATTTACCTGTATTCTATCAACTGCGTATTTATCGGAATTGCAACCTTTCTAATCATCAAATACCTGAAATATCCACCCAAAAAACAAGTGGACGAAAAACAGCAAAAACAAGTTCGAGTTATTATTACGGTTCTAATTTTCGCAATGTTAGTTCCAAGTTCTTATCTCGCTTATTCTTTGTACAACGAGCAGCAATTTAAAAAGAATACCGAATTATTTGTGGAAAAGGAATTCACAGAAAAAGGATACACCGTTATTTATAAGAAAAGTGTAGTCGAGAAAGGAAAGAAGAAATTAGAGCTCGCCTGCCTTACAAAAACATTTTCAGCAGCTGAAATCACCAAATTAGATAGTGTAATCAATACTTATGAATACTTGAAAGGCACAGATTTACTCATTCGCCAAGATACGACTGACCGTCTTACGGCTTTACGTGGAGACATAATGAATCAGATAAAAAGTAGTACCAACGAAATGAGTCAGAAGGATGTGAAAATTGTTCAGCTCGAAAAACAACTTTCTAAGTATAATTATGACAATAAAAAGTTGCTAAAAGAAACCGCTATAATCTTTCCTGAAATTACTTCTTTGTCCGTTTCTTACAGCGAAATGCGTACTATAAAAGACAGCACAATTGTACTTACGTCAGTAATTTACGACTCAAAAGAAGCTTTAAAACCTAAAGATAAAGACAAGTTTAGAAATTGGCTTAATCAGCGTTTATCGGTAAAGAATGTCGAGATTTACAAAAAACAATAAACCGATTAGAGCAAATTTTCTTGCTTTCGCAAAAATATAAAATCATAAATTACTGTATTTACAACATACGATTCTGCCATTTTTTATAGATGGCAGAATTTTTTTTGTAATTTTGCAGCCCTACAAAAACCAAGATTTAGCATAGCAAAAGCTACTTTTCCGAAACTAGAAAAGCTCTCAAAATTCTAACTTTATATCTGATCTAATAAATTTAAAATATTGTTTTTGTAGAAAATTATTTGAATTTCCTATGAAAACAGCGCTCAACTTATTCGATTTTTCCCAAAAAATAAATTACCGAAATGAAATTTTAGCAGGCTTAACCGTTGCAATGACGATGATTCCTGAATCGCTGTCGTTTGCAATTTTGGCGGGCTTCCCTCCGCTTGTTGGATTATACGCAGCTTTTATTGCAGGATTAATTACTGCGATTTTCGGCGGAAGACCCGGAATGGTTTCAGGTGGCGCAGGTGCGACAGTTGTTGTGTTAATAGCACTTATGAGATCAAACGGAATCGAGTATGTCTTTGCTGCCGTCGCCCTTGCAGGTGTAATTCAGATTCTCATCGGACTCTTTAAGTTTAGCAAATTCATCAGACTCGTTCCGCAACCTGTTATGTATGGTTTTGTAAACGGTCTTGCGGTGATTATTTTTATGTCGCAATTAGAGCAATTTAAATTCACTTCTGGTGGCGAAAGCTTTTGGTTACAAGGCGGACCGCTTTTTATAATGCTGGGATTGGTCGCACTTACAATTGGAATCGTCGTTTTTTTTCCAAAAATTACCAAAAAAATTCCAGCCTCATTAGTAGCAATAATCGTCGTATTTTTAGTCGTTATCCTATTTAATATCGACACAAAAACCGTTCAGGATATCGCCTCGATTGAAGGTGGTTTTCCGCCTTTTCATATTCCGAACATTCCTTTTACCTACGAAGCTTTCAAAATTATTTTGCCATATTCTCTAATTTTCGCCGCGGTTGGTCTAACCGAAGGTTTGCTAACATTGAATCTTGTTGATGAAATGACCGGAACTCGCGGAAATGGAAACAGAGAATGTATCGCTCAAGGCGGTTCAAATATTGCCAATGGTTTCTTCTTCGGAATGGGCGGATGTCCAATGATTGCTCAAACTTTAGTCAATCTTTCGGCAGGATCTAGAGCTCGATTGTCTGGAATCATCGCTGCGTTGACAATTTTGCTAATCATCCTTTTTGGCGCACCAATTATCGGTCGGTTGCCAATGGCAGCACTAGTTGGCGTGATGATTATGGTCGCACTCGGCACGTTTGAATGGGCAAGTTTCAAGATCATCAACAAAATGCCAAGACACGACATATTTATCGGAATTCTAGTCGCCGTTATCACCGTTTTACTGCATAATTTAGCCTTGGCAGTACTTATCGGAGTAATTATTTCAGCCTTAGTTTTCGCTTGGGAAAGTGCCAAAAGGATTCGTGCGCGTACTCATATCGATGCTGATGGCGTGAAACATTACGATATTTATGGCCCGCTTTTCTTCGGATCTACCATGGCTTTTTCGGAGAAATTCACAATCAACGAAGATCCAAAAAAAGTTGTAATTAGCTTCAAAGAGTCCCGTATTACTGATATGTCGGCGATTGATGCTGTAAATAATATAACCAAAAAGTATCGAGAAGCTGGAAAAACCGTGCGACTACAGCACCTAAGTTTTGACTGTATAAAATTGCTCGACAATGCCGATGCGGTGATCGATATCAATATTGTCCAAGATCCCGAATATTTGGTGGCGATTGAGGAGATAAAGAGAGCAAAAAAATAGAATGATCTAAATTATCTAAATGAAGTTACTGGATTTTATTTGGAGCTAATCCCGCTGTACTTTCCAAGAATCCCGCAATCAAGGTGTTTTTGCAAAAAAATATAAGGAGCTTCCGTTGGTCGCTCTTCTATTTTAGCAAAAAACTACCTTGCTTTAGCGGGATTGCTTTCCATTTCCATCGGGGCTACGAGAAGATCAAAATAATGGAATAATCGAAATGATCTAAATAAGCTTTGAAGCAAGAAAAGGGAATTCATCTAAATAAGCGAAAACAGAAAAATAGCGAGCGAAATTATCTCGCGATTAAGAAAATCTAAAATCTAGTTTTTGCGATTTTACTTTCTACAATTGCAATCCATTTGTCAAAGTGACTACTATAAAGATTTCTGTAGTCTTGAATTTTTAATTGCTTCAAGACAGTCAAAAGTCCATCTTGAATATATTGATCTTCTTTTCCGTAGTTCCAAATTGGTGGAATGCAATCATCAAAAAGTTCAGTAAAAGTGGAGGTTGGCAAAAAAATTCGGCTTTCATTATCATCATCTTTTACTATTGAAGGCATTTTATGGTACAAAAGATATTGAAATAAATCGGACAAGGAATTCAAACTGATAACTGCCGTTCCTGGATCGTTGATTCCTGGACTAAGTGCCTTTAATGCTATTTCAGATAATTGTCGGAAACCGTAATCAGGATTAATATCAATCGGCTGACCAGCATAGAAATCGACTGCATCGCTAATTTCTTCCACTAAATCTTGATCGAGAGCTGTTTTATAATAGATTTTCAAAACTATTGAATTCTTTAATAAATAGGTTCCTAAAGTGTTAGTGAAAGAAATATGGAAGTTGTCCTTTGACGCTAGCTTTACCAAATCTGTGTGATTAAAATTCTGAAAATAACCCGAATGCTTTGCTCGGACTTCTATAAATGAACCATTTTCCCAAGGTTGTGGTTCCTCAGTCAATGCAATATATTTAGATTGCATCGCTTTCAAAGTCTGTTTGCTCACTCTATCTACAACCGTTTCGTACTTGACGGTTTGGGTAACGTAGTCTAAGAAATAAATGAAGAGAAATATATCAATAACGGTTAGTAAAACGAGCAGATAAATACTCAGCGCGGGAACTAAAATTCCACTTTCTACATCTCGAATAGTACTCAGTAAAAACAACGCGTACACGATTGTTCCAATATAAAAACCTAAAATAATTTGCTGAAAACGATTCTCAATCATACTATTGAGAACTCGATTGCTCATCTGCGACGCTGCTTGATTAAGCACAATCATCACCATGGAAAAACTAAAAACAGTAAGGGAAATAATTGCACCAGCAACCGTAGAAACAATTGATCTGGCGGTACTCGCATCTTTAAGACTCAACCAACTTAAACTCGCCTTGAATTCCTTTCCAGTTTCAGAAAAATCAAAAGAAATCATCACCCAAGAAAGCAATAGAAATCCTACTGCAATTATCGCTGGATAAAAAGCAATGCTTTCTACAAGTTTGTTGTAATAAATTCTAAATATCTTTTTTATTTTCATGCTTCAAAAGTGGTATTATTAATTTGGCTATCGGTTGAAAAGTATTCAACTCTTCATGCTTAAAACATCAGTTGAACGAGGGTTCTTTCCGCGAAAGCGTAATTCTTCTAAGACAGATTAAGATGGTCTTACGTCTTTTAAATTGAGGATATTAATTGGCAACGGCTCTTGTTTATCATACAATTTAAACTCCTGAATATCGGACGGCAAAGAGAATCCATCAGCAATCAAAACCTCTTTGACCTTGCTGATAATCTCACTTTTAATCTCCAAAACACCACGTTTGTAATCCAGCGTATTTGCCCAAAAATAGACTCGCAAATTCACCGTACTTGCCGCAAGCTCCTCTACAACGGCAAATGCTTCGGTATTTTCTTTAAGATCTTTGATAGGTTTTATGGTGCGAATAATGGTTGAGATCGCGGTATTTATATCATCTTCGTAGGCAATTCCCACAAGGAAATCGAGTCGGATTTTACCATCTCTCGTAAAATTTGTCAGCGGTTCTTTAATTACAATCGAGTTGGGAATAAAGACATCCTTTTCGTCAAAAGTCTTGATATGAGTGGTTCTAAAATTAAGCGCAACAACGTGACCGCTCAATTCGCGCACACTAATTGTGTCGTTAAGACTGAACGGACGGTTGAAGGCCAAAATCATTCCCGCAAGGAAATTCTCGGCAATATCCTTGAAGGCAAAACCAAAAACAAATGCGCTAAGACCAGCACCAGCAAGCAATCCCTGAGCAATCCCGCTAAGACCAATGGCGTTCATCGCAATAATAATTCCGACAACCATGATCACAACTTTCACGGTTTTACTAAGAAAATTTACAAATAATGGGTCGTGATCTTTATTAATGAACTTTCTCTTGATGACTCTCGAAAAATATCCAGCGAGATAGTAACTGACAAATAGGATAATCAGCGCAATTACAAGTCGCGGCAACGAAAGCAAAAACTGATTCCAATAATGTATAAGCGAATTTTGTATTCCTTGAGAAAAGCTAATTACGTCATTATTCATATAGTATTTTTTTAAGTAATTTTCGGCCATTTTGAAACCGTCATCTTAGTGGGAAGAAGAATTTCACATTATCTTCATCAAAATACGATAAAAAGACGAATAATTTTATTCTGCTATTTCTAATTTATGAAAGTATTAGAATTATGGAATTGAAAAAAAAGTAATTTTGCGACAGTCAATTATTTTAGTGGTTTACAAAATATCAAAAAAATGCAGTTTATGAAGCAGTTGTATTTCCTCCTCACAGCCTTAATTTTGATTTCTTGTCAGCGCTCTTCTGGTGATTTGAACACAATTTTTAAACTTCCAAAACATCTTAAAGAAGTGTCCGGAATCACTTATAGCCGCGAAAACAAGTTGATTTATGCAATACAAGATAGGGGAAATTCAAACCAAATTGAGGTGCTTAATATGAACGGAGATCTAACGAAATCTCTTAAAATCACCAATGCCAAAAATGTCGATTGGGAAGATATTACCCAAGATAAAAGTGGCAATATTTACATTGGAGATTTTGGAAATAACGATAATGACCGACAAGATTTATGTATTTATAAAGTTTCAAAAGAGCAGCTTTCGCAAAAAGAAGCGGTTAGTGAATACAAAATTGAATTTTCATATCCACAACAAGCAGATTTTCCACCTCAGAAAACCCACCGCTTTTATGATGTGGAAAGTTTTATTGAACTAAACGGTGCGTTTTATTTATTTACCAAAAACCGAAGTAAAAACTTTGATGGAACCTGTATGATTTACAAAGTGGAAAATAAACCGGGACAACAAGAGGCAGCATTAATGGGCAGTTTTATAAGTTGCAATAATTACAATCGTTGCGCAATAACGGCAGCGGCAATAAGTCCTGACGGCAGTAAAGTAGTCCTTTTAGCTCATGACAAAATAATCCTTTTTGATGATTGGGATAATGACGATTTGCTATCTGCAAACAGAACCACAATTACTCTAAATCATTTTTCGCAAAAGGAAGCCGTGACTTTTCTTGATGATTCTACGATATTGATGGCCGATGAAAGAGTAAAGAAAGAAGGTGGAAATGTGTATAAATTCACCATTAAAAACTAAAATTCAATCCAAACGAAACTCGTTCTTTCTCATGTGGCGCTTTAAACATAGTTACTCGTGCAGTAAACATTCTGACGGCATTTATCCACAATCCGCCACCAAAATCGTGATGCCAACGCTCAGATCTAAAATCATCAATTCCAACTTTTCCATAATCAAATCCGCCTAGAATACCGTAAGACATTGGCACAATGCTCTGTCTGATTTTTCCAATGGTTATTCTAAGATCGGTGCTTTGCGCGAAATAGCTGTCGCCTAAAAATCGCTCATTTCTGAAGCCACGTAAATCTGTATCTCCTCCTAGTGAAGCACCTTGGTAGAAATAGTAGTTAGAATTCAAGATTTTTTTATACTTAAAATTCGTAGCAACAACGATATTTCCTTCCGAATCTATCTTATGAACTAACGCCAAATTGGTTGAAAAACTTGGGAAATTCATCTTACTATCAGCAAGATTTGTGGTCCATGAGCCACTCAAACCAAAATCAATTCCCAAGGTTGGAAGGGAATCAAAATCCAAGTTTTTAAATTTATAATTTACCGCCGTTGAGAAAAAGAATTGATTTGAAAATACTTCTGGATTAATAGTTCCGGGAATATTAATAAAGCGATTTGTGGTCTGTTCAACTTCAATTTGCTCAAATAAAGGTACTATAGAAATCTCGCTTCCACTACGTCCCACTTTTTTTAAAGCAAATCCTGCTTTGAATTGCTGAATGCGAACTCGATTGTAATTCATCCCGAAATCTTGGTCTTGATTCATCGTACTATTCCCAAATCCGAAATAATTCATGGTGAAATTGGGTGTCGTGTACAATGCGCCAACGTCTAAACCCCACTTGCCAATCAGTTCTGGAAAAGATCCTTTATAGCTAATCTGTACTCCTTGTGTAGCAAAGGAGTAATCTCCTTTGAAGGTATGCTTTTGGGTGTAGGGATTTTGCTTAAATGTATTTACGGTGTAATTTATATTGAAACCTACTTTCAGGTTATCATCCGGATTGTAGCCAATTGTTGGAAGTCCCGCAATAAAATTATAATGCGGTTTTTTGAAAGAATATAAATTAGTATTGTAATCGTCCACCAAATTTACTCTGGTTTTCCGATCTACATTTACGGTATTTTTGGCTGATTTGAAATCAAATATTTTTACTCCACTACCATTTTCGACCGTATAAGAATCGTGGTTTTGACCACCAATTAATTTGATTTTTATCGAAGATTTTGCCGTTCCTATTACTTCAAAAACATCATCATCTTCCAATCCATAAATCCACAGATGCTTGGTTTTTCCATTTGTAAATTGCTTTTTATACAGGAATTGTTCACCATTATTTTTAACTCGGAACACATTAACTTCCACAATTCCATCATCTTTTCGACTGATAACAAATTTGTCTTTTTTATTGGTTCCAACTACAATCGAAATTCTGTCCAAAACCGCAGCGTACTCTGCAGCGTATTTTTGTAAATCATTTCGACGAACTTTCAAATTCTCTTTAATTTTTTGAAGTGTTTCATCTTGAACTTCTTTGGGTAAATTCGCAAAAGCCGATTCTATATTTTCGTCGCTGAGATTCTCCTGTATATATTTGGCGGAAGCCAGCCAATCCTCGGTTGTAGCAGTTTTTAAAAGTGCAAGATCCAGCGGATAAGGTTCGCGGTTGAACCATTTGATATTTTTGATTGTATTAGAAAATGTCTGCATATGCCGCAAATCCGGAATATTCATAATAAACCAAATCGCAGCGCCATCATATTTTGAAAATGCCTGATCACGATCTCTTGGCAGCGCTTTATAAATTATCGAATCTCCTTGCTTATATTCGGCCCAACGCCATTGATCATCGTGTCTGTCCCAATCGCCAATAAGCATATCAAAAAGTCGTGCTCGAATATAAGATTGCTCATCCACACTATACTTTTCGTCCTTATGAAGGTTTTTTAATAAATCGGAAGTACTGATATTATTAGATGAAATTACTACATTTTCATCATCAATTTGATCATCTGTAACGCGCTCTTCAATCATATAAAGCTCATCTCCATAATTGTTATTATAAGCGCCTAATGCTTTCTGTTTTGGAATATAAAAAAGTTCTGGATTTGAATGTGCAACACCCACAAATTCCGCAAGATTACCAACTGCAAACGGTGTGTAAGGATGAGAAGTAGTATAAAAATCTAGAAGAAAACTTTCAGCATAGGTGTTTTCGAAATCCCTGGCAATGGATTGATCTTTGAAGGCTACAGATTGCAAAAATTGAGTAGCACTCTTCTTCAAGGCACGCATTACATACTCTTTATCTTGTGAATCTTTCAAACGCAATGATTTTGACTGATGCCCACCTCCCGCTCTAACTGGTTTTAATCCTCCAAAAAGCGTGTCCAAAGAAACGGTATTTGCAATAATTTGTTTATTGTAATATTCACGATAATGAGTTCCGAACAAAAGTCTGTAAAAACCTGATTTCTTTGTAAGTTTTTCAGAATAAATACTAGTGGAAACCGTTGGCGGAAAAGTATCTTTTAAAGTAGTTGTGTCAAATTGCTCTAAAGGCGAAAGAACTAAATGACTAAAAAGTAACTTCTCCTGATCATCTTGCTTTCCATAATATTTGACGGTGGTCTTTCCATTTTTGTGAATTTCGACGATTGCATAGCCATTATCACCATACGAAAAGTCGTTTGCACCAACTGCTTTCGCACCTTGAGATTTTGAACCTGATCCGCTGATGATCTGCTTTATATTGTTTTTTTCGATGTATTGTAAGTTGTGATCATGTCCCGAAACGACAATTACATTATTTTGATTGGATAATAAAGTCTGAATGCGATTTGAAAAATTTCTATAAATTTTATTTTGAAGATCTTGTGGAGAAGCTCCCGAACTCAATCTTAAAATGTTAATTACCGATCCAAGTACGGGCAATGGAATTTTCTGCTCTAATGGAAATAGTTGCTTTTCTGGAGAAAATTGACCACCATGAGAACCATTTGTCATCAAAGGGTGATGCAAAGCGACGATAATAGTTTTATTCTGATTTTTCTTGAGAAGACTTTCCAATTCATCAAAGAAATCTTCTCTCGTCTTTATTTCGCAGTCTTTATTGATGGTTGGATGTTTATCCCAATTTGCTAGAAACCATTCACTATCAATTGTAATCAAACTGACATCATTATCTAGTTTCAACAATTCGATAGCACAGCTTTTTCTAGGAAGAAAAGCCTTTTTATCTTTTAAATAGTTTGTAACAAATTCTGCCTGCTTTTCTAGACCTTGAATTCCGCTATACCAATCGTGATTTCCAGGAATAAAAATTGTGTTTCCCTTAAAATCATCTGCAATTTTAAGTTGATTTAGGAGTTTTACTTTTGGAAGAGAATCCTGTGTTTCCGAAAATCCTACAGGATAAATATTATCGCCCAAAAACATTAGAGTCGATTCTTTTGATGCGTTTTTTAATCGCTCTTGAAGCAAGGATAACACTTTTTGCGAATTGGGTTCGTCAGCATTACCAGCATCTCCAACCAAGTAAAAGCTGTGAATAACCGCTGAGCTGTCGTTAATGGTGGACTGTTCGAAGTTTTTGACATTCTTTCCATATTGAGGCTTTTTACTCGCGCAAGAAAAAATCAATAGCGAAAAGCTTAGTAAAAAGATTTTTGTGAATATCCTATTTGTAAAATGCATCTGTAAAAACAATTTCATATTTTAGTAAAATATATCAAGTTATGAATCTCGTATCAAAATCTGAGGAGTATATTTCACAATTATTCAAAGATAATCTATCTCCATTATATTTATATCATAATATCGAGCATACCAAAGAGGTTGTTGATGCATGTTATAAAATATCTGACTATATGAAACTCGACGAGTTGCAGACAGAAAAACTTCTCGTCGCAGCTTGGTTTCACGATTCAGGATATATAAATGGTCGAATTGATCACGAAAATAACAGCATAAATATTGTTTCTAATTTCCTTCGAAAGGAAGGTAAATCACAAGAATATATAGCGGAAGTAAATGAAATTATTGCTGCTACAGAGAAGTCATTTGTGCCTCAAACTTTGCTTCAGAAAGTCATCAAAGACGCCGATTTTATAAATCTTGCCACTAAGGAATATTTTACCAATTGCGAAAAACTTAGGAAAGAATGGAAAGACACAGAGCAAAACGTCTATTCTGATTATGAATGGAATCAGGAAAACCTGAATTTCCTTGCCAATATTCATCAATTTTGTACTGATTATGGAAGGGAATTTTTGACTCCAATAAAAGAAGAGAATATTAAAAAAATTCGAGAATTTCTTAAAGATATGGAAGATAAAAAACAAATAGTTGTACCCGAAGAACTCGAAATAAAGAAAAAACAAAAAAAAGACAAAGGTGAGAAATCAGAGAGGGCAATGGATACCGTATTTCGAGTTACCTTGGCAAATCATACTCGCTTGAGCGGTATTGCTGATAGTAAAGCAAATATTTTACTTTCGGTAAATGCCATTATAATCTCAATTGCATTGTCAACTATAATTCCCAAATTAGATAGTGCGAAAAATGCACATTTGGTAATTCCAACCATGGTAATGCTTCTCTCAAGTGTGATTACAATAATTTTTGCCATTTTATCCACAAGACCAAAAGTGACCAAAGGTGTTTTCTCAAAACAAGATATCGAAGAGAAAAAGGTCAATTTGCTGTTTTTTGGTAACTTCTACAAAATGCCGGTTGAAGAATATGAATGGGCAATGAAGGAAATGCTAAAAGATCGAGATTATACCTATTCCACGATGATCAAAGATTTGTATTATCTGGGAATTGTATTAGAGAAAAAATATAGACTTCTTCGCATCACCTACAACTTCTTTATGTTTGGAATTATAATTTCGGTTTTGTTCTTTATTTGGGCATTTACAAATAATACAATTTAAGAAAATTCATTTCGCAATTGGTCGTAATCTATTTTTTCAATAGGTTGCTGCCCATCATTTTTGATCTTTATTCGAAGCGCCATCAAGCCAGAAACACCTTGAGTTTCTTCCACTTCAAATTGCTCGAATTTAGGTTCTAAAATCTGTTTAAACTGAAGGTATTTGATGTAATTAAGATATTCTTTTTCCTCTTTTTTATTCGAATAAACGATCGTAATCTTTTCTTTTTCGACAATTCTCTCCGTAGATCCTTTAATTGTTGCTTTATCGATGCGCTTTTTAAGCATTTCATATTGAACGTTAAAACTGCTGTCAATATCAAATCGCTTCTCGTCCATTCTGAAGCGAATGGTAATTGGCGTACTAAAAACGAGTATCAAAGATGTAACATCAAGATCATAGGGCAAAGAAGCTTTTAGATAATGATGCTCCAACTCCATCTCGCACAAAGTTTGAAGTTGCCACAAGCGAAGATTGTAGAGGTATAATATGTCAAAACTCAAGTTTGGCGCTATCGAAGCTCCTATATACATCGTATGTTCGACGCCATCAGTTTTGAAACGTTCGTAATAATGCGGAAAAATTTGCTGCGCTTCGAGTTGTCTTTTGTCCAAGATATTACTCAGCTTTTTATTGATAATAGACATTGCGTTGTCAAATTTCTTGCGCTTATTATAATAAATTCCTGATTTTGGATCTAAACTTTCAAAGTAATCTTGCACCAATTGTTTGTCAAAAGTATGTTCTGGATTACGTAGCAACGCATTCATTTCAGATTCAATAAATGATTGAATTTCTGCTTCTGTATTTGTTTGAAGCGGAAAATCTAAATCGGAAAGATAGGACTGAATTTGAAATTGCAGTTGTTCTAACACAGGAAGTTTTAATTGGTCATGCTGTGTTTCAATAATCCGTATCAAAAGATTTAAATGTGATCTCAGATCCTGGCGAATGGTATCGTTTCGATGGATTGAGGAACTTTTTACGTCAATCTGTCCATATAATGGATAGACATCTTTGAAAACAATTTCCTTGAAAATATAATCTTTCGTTTGATTAAATGTTTGATAATACTTTTCTGATTCTTGTCGAAATTTCCAATAAACACTTGGGTGAATTGTAGTATATTCTCGCTGAATTATCGCCTCAATTTGATTTTGCTTATCAATATTGTAACGATCCAAAGTATCGACTAAATAAGGCATTACCAAATCTAATTTATGAACATTTACACTATTTAGAGCGCGAGAATCTGATGACATTAGTTCAATAATTCCAAATATTTTATCGTCTTTAACCACCGGTGCAAATACACACGAATGAATATTTTGAGCAAGAAGATGATCTGCTAATGATTTTGATTGTTTATCTGTTGCAAACTGTTCGACATTCGAAATTACAAATGCTGATTGTTTTTCCAATAATTCTTTAAAAGCGCACCCTAACAATCCGTCGCTACAATCAATTTTTTGATCCGCATTTAAAATAAAACTGCTAATTGTTGTGGCATAAGGCGGTCGAACAAATGCCTTTTCCTCGGCATCATAAAGTACAAAGCCTATTTCTAAATTTGCAATTTGAAAAAGAGATCTGAAAATTTTCTTGATATCTACATCTGAAGTACTCCTCCCGATTTCTGATCTTAACAAGTTTGTTTTAAGGTTTGAAATAGCATTTTCGGTCGTAGCATCAAAAAGATTTACAATTGCAAAACCCTTTAAAATCCAGCTATTCAACGGGAATTTTTCTTTCCAAATTTCGATATTATCATAATTATCAATCAGAAGATTAATGTCGTCTTGATTGAGATCGATGGCATTTTCTGTTGGAATTATTTCCAAAAAGTCTCCATTATACATTATTCGATAATGGTTCATAATTCCATTTTTTTGCGGAATGTCATAGAAAAATGGTCGGTTGAAACTTATATTTTGTTTGTAATAGGATTGAAGAATTAAACAGCAATTATTAATATAGAATTCATCCTCTGTAAAATCCCGAATATTCATGTCAAAATTTACTCCGGCAGCGTTCAGAATTTTCAGAAATCTTTCCGAATAATTAAAGGTGAAATTCTGGAAAGGAATTGTAACGGCTTTAATCTCATTATTAGTAAGCCCCGATGGAAATAAATCCGACAATAAGTATCGAATAAGCTCTTTGTTTTCTTCAATAATATTTAAATCCTCCACTCCTAGTTTAAGTTCTGGAACTTTTTCCACTTCTTCCAGCAATCCTTTTGCATATTTTGCGCGATAAACCACTTCAGATGTTGCCAACTGCTCCAGCTGCTCAATCAATTTATGAAAAGAGAGGACTATTTTGAAAGGACTTTCGTCGAAAAATTGAGAAGTCATAGAAGATGGATTTGTAGCAAATTTACTAATTATCCCACATTTCTACTGACAAAAAATGACTTAATAGCAATCAATTTCTGAGGAATCTTAAAGGCAGAAATCTTTTTAAAGTGTAGAATTTAAAATACTTACTTTTGCACAAATTCTTTAAAAATGATCATAAAAACAAAGGCACATTGGTTCAAAATGCTTTTCGAATGGAAAGGTTCGGTTTTGCCGCAGCTACTTCCTCGATTGAGCATTCTCTTTATTTTTGCCTCTAGCATTGTTTATTTTAGACCATTTTTTTTAGAATATAATTTATATATCAATCCAACGATTTTTACGCTTTTTGGAGTGGCACTTGCAATCTTTTTGGGTTTCAGAAATAATGCGAGTTACGAAAGATGGTGGGAAGGACGTAAACTTTGGGGAGCACTTCTTAACGATACTCGATCAATTGCGCGACAGTCTTATAGTTTGATTGATTCTGAAAATTATCAAAATCAACGCACAAACCTCATCAATACTTTGATCGCGATTGTGCATTCTTTGCGCCATCAATTGCGTTTGACTAATTCTGAAGCAGATTTAAGCAGACTTTTGAATATTGAAGCTGTGGCTAAAGTTAAGAACGCCCAATTTCAACCGATAATTTTGTTGCAGATGATGGCTGAGCAGATAAAAGTGGCCAAAAAAGAACAGCGAATTACCTCGATTGAACAACTAGCTTTTGAAGAAAACTTCAATAAAATATCAGATATAATTGGTGGTTGTGAACGTATTGCGAGCACGCCGATTCCATACACTTATAGCGTTTTACTACATCGTACGGTTTATATTTACTGCTTTTTACTGCCTTTTGGATTTGTGGAATCACTTGGTTGGATGACGCCGTTTGCAATTGTATTTATTGCCTACACTTTTGTGGCACTTGAAGCAATTGCAGATGAACTTGAAGATCCTTTTGGGCTGCAGCCAAATGATTTAGCGCTAGATGCAATGTCGCAAATGATTGAAAATACGCTTTTAGAAATTGATAATCGACCTGCTTATCACAATCAGAAAATCAAAGATTATTATATTACTTAGAATTTAATCCGTTTTCAATCTGTCGCTTAATGCCCGTTTGTAAGTAATGCCTATTGGAATTGTTTCTTCGCCAATTTGAACTTGATTTTTATCGATTTCTTTGATTTTATCTAAAGCAATAATATAGGATTTATGAATTCGCATAAAGTTATTTGTGTTCAAAAGACTTTCTAATTCTGAAGTGGTAATCGAAGCCACATAAATTCTTTTATAGCAATAAATCTTCACGTAGTTTCCGTAACTCTGCGCGAATAAAACATCGGCAAAATCAATTTCGACAAAGGTTCCATC
>CBDUDY010000032.1:0-17227 GCA_965366055.1 uncultured bacterium | reverse complement strand
AAACGATCAATTGTTCCAGTTTCCTCCCATTTTTCGATATGAGGCACAACCTCCTTCTGTAAAAAGTCTTTTAAACTTTGTCTAAACGAGTCATGCTCTTCTGAAAAATATTTTGATTTCATAAATGTCTAATGTCAATTTTTAGAATGCCAAATATAGTGCAATTATCTCAATTTTTTCGACAGGGAAGTCCTTTATTTTAGTTAAATCGCTAGCTGATTGTATTGTGCCATTCATACTTCGGTACACCACAATTTTTTTTGCAATATTATAATTGAAATATGGGAACTGCTGAAGTTCTTTTATAGAAACATCATTAATCTTAATTTTTGCTATTTCGGGCGGATTTAAAATTTTGAAATATTTCTTTGTATTCACTATAACTTCTGGCGAAAGTCCCCAAATGTGATCGATCTGCTCCATTGACAAGAAAGAGCCAAACTTCTTCCTTTCAGTAAGAATTCGTTCTGATAGTGCAGGACCTATTCCGTAAACCTTCATTAAATCTTCGGCTGTTGCTAAATTAATATCTTTTACGAGCAATATTTCAGCCGTTTTGAAATTTTCATATTTCTGATAGATGCTCGGCTTCTTGTTTGTTACCCAATCTGGGAATTTGAAATTGGGAGAAATTGTTGCGAGCAGAGAGTCAGAAACTTTGGTTACCTGCTGAAATTCTTCAGCAGAATTTACATATTTGTTAGTTTTCCTGAATTCGAATAGTCTATCTATTTCAGGAACTGACATTCCGAGTTGATATCCTTTATAATCAGTAATAAAGTTGGGATTGAAAGGGTAAATTTTTCTTTTGAAATTTTTCTTTTCTATTTTGAGAGAATCGACAATTAGCTGCATCTCATTCCATTGATGAACGTCGGCCAGCGGATTTTCTTTTGACGTAAAATCGGTAAAAGTATAGATGCATTGGAGTGCAAAAATAATGATAAATAAAACTACGAGTCCACGGCGATGGCTTTTACTAAAATAGAGAAGGGTCCGTAGTTCTCGAAATTTCATAGTATTTCAATTTAAATCATAAGTCGAATACAGATGTTCTTTTGGCTCTCACAAGATCCTTTAGCTTTAACCAAAATGCCAGCGTTAAATAAACACCAAACCAAAGTCCAGCCGTAACGAAAGAAATATAAATAAAAAATAAACGCACAGAGCTCGTACGCATTCCCAACTTATCTGCAAGTCTGGAAGCAGCATCGAAACCATGTTTTTCAGAAAAATATTTCAGCTTAAGTATCAGAGACATTTTTTTAAGTATTTGAGTCGGCTTCAAAGTTACAAACTTTCGCTACTCTTTCATCGTTCTTCAATAAAGCAATTCCCACGGCACATTCGAGGCAGCGTTTTTTATCACAATATTCATTTTTCAATTGTAAGAGCGCTTGAGATTCAAAAGCATTATCAGCATTTATTCCGTATTCAGAAAATTTCAAAATGGCACTATTGCTTTCGGCAGTAAGTTGGGTCATAATTTCGATAATTTCATCGGAGATTTCCTTGCCCTGACTTTTAGCGTAAGCAAACTTTAATGGCACAATCGTATTTATTATTTGCAGTTCAATAAATGATTTGCTCAATGGCTTTCTCTTTTTAGGACTCACTTTATCAAATTGATAATGTGTTTCCCAATATTCTGGAACATTTAAGGCAAGTATCTTTTCTATCGAATCGATATTGTCGCTGGCAATAATGCTCGAAAATAAATTCTGCTGCAAGTGATACAACTGTGCAAGTTGCACTAGCCGAATTGTGGGAAAATTGTCTGGCCGATGCTTAAAAAAACTCGGCTCTTCAATTATCCGATCTTCAAGTTTATATTTATGACTCAAATAATCATATTGTTTCTTGAGAGTTTCAAAATAAACTTCCTCCTTCCGGTGATCAAGAAATCCGAGTCTTCCAAAAAATAAAGAAATTAGACTATCACTACTATTGCGCTCTTTCAAAATTACCGGAAACGGAATCGACTGCGACATTTGCAAAAAAGCACTTCCATTACTATTGAGTCCAAAAGACTTTGCCAACATTGCAAATAAGGTCGCTTCCCAATCGTTATTCATCGATTTTAATAATGTATCTACCTGAAAAAGCTTCCGTTCAAGTCGCTCGAAAAAGAGTCGTTCCTGCCAATTTTTAAACAGAAATGGATCTACGGTCGCGATGTCATTTTCGCAAAATATCCATCGTTTCGGCATCATCAATCTCTCATAACTAGCCAACGTAGCCTCGGTGACGTATTTAATCAATTCCAAAGTCGGAATTACATTGTTGTCCTCCCTAAAAATTTCGACATCATGCTCCCAAACAACGTGCAGTATCACATTATCATAAGCCGAATCCTGCTCGTGATGATGCACGTACCAGTCCGAAGATTTTAGATGAATTTCAACATTTCCGGCCCACTTCTGATTATCAATCACAATTTGAGCATTAAAAAAATCTGGCCCTGATTGTTGCGTATACTGCCCAACATGTACAATCTGCACAGGCTTCCCAGAAGTACATTGCAGATTTGAAATCTGAAACTTCTTATACAGCCAAAGATGATGTAAAAATTCTTCCCTCATAGCAGCTTAATTTCGACTCTTAAAAATAGTCAAAAAATTGATAGACAGCACTTAATGAATTAAATTTTAAATATTTATCAGCAATAATAATCGGTTGAAAAGAAGTTTTTTTATTTGGGCGAGCCGGAAGCCCCGAAAATTTAGGTAAGTAGAACATATTTTCTAGGCTTCCGTCAGGCTGTCCGCTCCCAATCTTTACATCAAGTCCTTGCTCCGCAGGATTTGATGCAAAGGATTTCCACTTCCATCCTTCTCGCAAAAATTTCCGATAAATATATAAATTTTGCTATCACAGGAACTTTAGAATAGTTTCCTTAAAAGCTGCATCGAGAATCAATTCAAGGTTTTGTGCTAAAACCAGAAAGCCATCGCAAGACGGTGCGATGGCTTTTTTTAAGATAACTATTTTTATCTAAACTATATAATGGCAATAAGGTCGTGTTTGGTAACAATATGATATTTATCGCGCCCCAAATCGATCAGCACAGCTTGGTTCTCTGGAGTGAAAAGTGGCAACATTGCCTTGATTGAAGAACCAGCTTTTACAATCGGGTAAGGATGTCCCATGACCGTATGCAATGGTTTATTCAAGATGTCTTGATCTTCAACAAAAGCGTGAATTAAATCGGCCTCGTCAATAGATCCAACAAATCCAGTTGTATCAGTTACTGGGATTTGCGAAATTTTAAATTTACGCATACGCTCAATTGCATGTGAAACTAATTCTTCTGTTTTCGCAGTAATAAGAGGTTTGTCAATATGAGATTTGATAGCATCTTCTACAACTTGGAAGTCTTCATCTAAATATCCTTTTTCCTTCATCCATTCGTCGTTAAACATCTTGCCGACATATCTGCTTCCTGAATCATGGAAAAGCACTACGACAACATCTTCAGGTTTAAAATGATCTTTTAATTGAAGTAAACCTTTGATGGCAGCACCTGCAGAATTTCCAACAAAAATCCCTTCTTCTAGAGCAATTTTTCTTGTGTAAACCGCAGCATCTTTGTCTGTAACTTTTGTAAAACCATCAATTAGCGAAAAGTCAACATTTTTTGGAAGTATGTCTTCGCCGATCCCTTCAGTCACATAGGAATAGATTTCGTTCTCGTCAAAAATTCCAGTTTCGTGGTATTTTTTAAAAACTGATCCATAGGTGTCAATTCCCCAAATCTTAATATTTGGATTCTTTTCTTTTAGATATTTTGCAACTCCTGAGATCGTTCCTCCCGTTCCAACTCCTACAACAAAGTGAGTAATTTTTCCGTCTGTCTGTTCCCAAATTTCTGGACCTGTTTGCTCGTAATGCGCAATGGCGTTTGATGGATTGTCGTACTGGTTCACATACCAAGAGTTTGGAGTTTCTTCTGACAATCTTCTAGAAACAGAATAATATGAACGTGGATCTGTAGGTTCAACATCAGTTGGACAAACCACAACTTCGGCACCAACAGCTCTCAAAATATCCATTTTCTCTTTTGACTGCTTATCAGAAATCACACAGATTAATTTATACCCCTTAATGATTGCCACAAGCGCGAGTCCCATTCCTGTATTTCCAGAAGTTCCTTCGATAATTGTCCCCCCTGGCTTTAATACACCGCTCGCCTCAGCATCTGCAATCATTTTTACCGCCATTCTATCCTTGACAGAATTGCCTGGATTGAAAGTCTCTACTTTGGCCAATACCAATGCATCGACTTCCTTTGTAACTCTATTTAAACGGACTAAAGGTGTATTTCCGATAGTACCAAGTATATTTTCTGAATAGTTCATTCTACTATTTTATATTTATAATTTTAAAAACGTAAAGATACAGATTAGTTTAAACGTGACCGAATCTTGAAATCTGGCAAATACCATTATAGATTTTATTGAAAGAAATTCCACACAAGTCCAAATCGCAACATAAAATCTCGATAAGGATAATGAGGCGCAGAATAATAAGTATTACCCGTAAAGGAAGAATTAAAATGCTCAGCTTTTACAAATATTCTTGTTTGTTGAATTCTAAGATTAATGAAGAAATCAACCATCGGGAAGTTCCCTATTTCCTTTTGATTCTGCACAAAAAATTCTCCAAGAAGTGGATTGTATTCATTAGCATAATACTTAGTAAAATAGTTAAGGGTAAATCCTGTCTGAAAATACAATGCTTTCTTGAACAGATGATCTGAGTAATACAAAGTATTTCGAGTTACAAATTCAGGAACATTCAAAATATTATCCGACTGCTGTACCTGCTGAAATAATACGGTATTGTCCAAAGCAAACTTTCCATACTTAAATTCCTTCGAAGCTTCAATACTCAAATAGTTAATAGCTTCATTATATTGCTTAGGAGACAAAAGTTGAAATTGATCCTCTAGATCATCGAAAAAATAAAGGTGATCATTTAAAATTTGGTAGTTCGCTGAGATAGCAACCCACGGGCTTTTTAAAGTTCCGCCAAAGCTATTAATTTTTTCGTTTTTGAAATCGTTTGACCAGTTATAAGCAAGATAAGAGCTTTGATGCAGGTTGTAAATATGATCTGGGATTTTTGAAAGATTTTTATACTCAAACTCTACTGAAAAATCATCTGTGAATTGATATTCTAAACTTCCCACTATCGCAGAAGATGCGGGCCCATTAATGCTAGTTGTTATAAGGCCATTAATTACGAGATTATTTTTTGCGTAAGCATACTTTCCACCTGCGCGATTGAGTTCGGTATTAATTGAAGAAGGAATTACTTGATCATCTGCAATTATAATTTTATCATAGTAATTATTATCTCTAAAATCTTCTATAAAAAATTCAAATCGACCTAGCAATGTGTTTTCAAATTCAGCGCCAACCCTGTTGTATAATTTATTATAACGACTTCGATTAATAATTCCACCTGTCTGACTCGCTTCACCAAAGCGCTGCAATTGCGATGTGTTACCGGTACTATTAAGAATACTAGAAATTAATGTTTTTTGCGAAAAATCAAAACTCTCATATTCGAAATTGATCTGATGATTTATATTCCAATTTGAACTGGAAATTTCTTTATTAATTCGGAACGAATGATCTAAAAATAGTCGTTTCCCTGCTAGCAATGATTCGGCATCTTTAAAATATACCTCGAGTCTTGGGCGAGAATTAAATGCAGGATCTTCACTTTCAAAATCTAAGTCGGACGTCAAACCGCCGTTTTCGCCATTGAGAATATCTTGCGCTACAAAGTGTCCGTTGGCTACATAACGCTTGTCAAGAGTGGCATAGCTTGAGGTAAATCTAAAATTACCTGTGCTTGAAAGTTGATTGATATATTTCCCCAGCGATCGCAGACCTTTGTATGCAACAGAAAAGTTGAATTGCGGAGATGTATTCATGGTAATGAAAGCGTCGAGATTTTGCCCCTGCTCCATCACCGTTTTAAAATATAAGTCGGTAAATGGCGTCGCAACATTGTAATATCTGATGTCATCAGCGGTCATAAAATTAAAACGCTTTGCTTCGTGTCCCGAAGACGGCAAGGTATTTATATTCTTTAAGGAATACTTAAGCCTAGTGTAAGATTGCCCTTCATTGGCAAATGGCATCAATCCAAATAAATCTTTTCTCAAATAATTATACTTGTACTCGGATTGTATTGTAAGCGATGTGTCGACAATAGTGGTATCTTTTTGAATCGTATAAATTTTATACTGATCGATTTTGGCTTTCGGAATGTCAACTTTTTTTATAATAGTGCCATCTTCTTCAAGCTTCTCGTCTTGTGCAAATGTAAATTGCGTGCTGCATAACAAAAGCACAATAAATATCTTTACTAATCTCATAATAGTCATATCGTCAGCAAAAATACATAAAACAATATCTATTTTCTTGAAAACTTCGAAATGCACAATATTTAAAACAAAAAAAGAGTTGCCTTTCGACAACTCTTTTTTAATATATACTATATAGAATTATTCTTTAACGAATTTCTTCACGATTACTTGACCTTGATATTGGAATTTAACAAAGTAAACTCCTTTTGAAAGTGCTTCAACAGAAACCGTGTTATTCACAACTGCAGCATTCAATTGAATTTCTTTTCCTAACATATCTACGAAAGAAACTTTTTCAATGGCTTCGTCATTAGGTGTAGAGAAATTTAAAGTACTTCTGGTTGGGTTAGGATAAAGAACAATATTATTCGAAAATTCAGAACTTGTAACACCCAAAGTAATTCCAGTACCACCGCTAGCGATAAGTGAGAATACCTGCGCACCGCCCGTTAATGAACCTTTGTGAGTTACTTGGATAGTATAAACTCCTGGTTGCGCATTGTCAATTTGAATTTTCTCGATATTATCTACGTTATTATCGCTATCTCTCGTTGCCGCAGCAGTAGGATCTTCTACGTCTAATTTCCAAGGATAAAAAATTACGTCATCTTTAATAATTTTGATATCTAGATTATTTTTTAATCTAGCAGTTCTTATGTCTTCTTGACCATTTCCGTTTTGAGCTCCGGTTGGATCCGTCCAACATATAGTAGCCATCAAATCTTGTGGAGAAGAAATTGCAAACGATTTAGTAAATGTTTGATTAGTTGATAATGTGTTTTCTTCTATGATCGAGCTTGTGTTTTTTCCTGAGATAATCGTTGCAGCTTTTGCCACATCAATTAATCCCCATCCAAATTCATAGTCAGGACCGACATTATTTCCAGCTTCTTTGGCAGAGTGGCAAATAAGTCCACGTACTGTTGAAGCGCGCATAAATGCAGTATTCAAATTGTTGTAGTGATTTTGAAGTAGCATTACACCACCTGTAACACCTGGCGCAGCCATAGATGTTCCGCTTAAAACTGAATATTGCGCATTTGTAAGGTTTCCACTAGAGTTAACGTTTACTCCTTTTGCAGAAATATCTGGTTTAATTCTTCCGTCATCAGTAGGACCGTAATTACTAAAATCACTCATCACCACACTTGCCGGACCGCTATAATTTAGCACTTGATTTACAGCTGCAACAGTTAAAGCATTTTTTGATACTCCATAACCAGTAAGCATATCATACCCTTCTTTGTAAGCAATCTGTTCTATTCCTGGATTGTTACGGTCATTTCCAGCCGCCACTACAATCTGATAAAATGGATAAGCATTTGCAACATTATCTATTGAAGCAGCTCCACCTTCATAATTACCAAAAATCCACATCGGAAGGCTTTGCGTTTGGTATCCATAAGAGTGATTTGAAACTAAATATCCTTGTTGTCCAAAAGTATTCATTTCGCTAATATCACTATTCCAGTCATAAGTTTTCGCCATTCCACCGTATGCTATACCTCTACGTGTAGAAGAAACACCTGAAGCGATTATAGTACCTGTGACGTGTGTAGAGTGTGAAGCATAACCGGTTGCTCCATCGCTAAGAATAACTTTCCCAATCAATTCATTGTGCTGATCTCTCACTCCTGAACCATCCCAAACACCAGCAGTAATGCCAACTCCAGAAACATCTAATCCTAGTTCACCACCTGGGTAGAGTGCAGTTGCGCCCATTGTAGTCGCAGAACCTGCATTGTTATTTGAGTAAAAAATAGGGATATTACCAATAAAACGATTCGGTGCTTTTTTGTCAGAATCAGATAATTTGTAATTTCTAATATATTCAGAAATCTTAGCATCGTTCAAATTTGACTCTTTTTGAATTTTAAGACTCAATTCTGCAATAGCCTTTGCATCGTAAGTGGCAGTAATTTTTGCGCGCTCTTTCGTATTCTGTGCCATTGCAACTGAAGAAGCGAGAATTAGGGTAATTAAATACTTCATTTATAAATTTATAATAAATTAATAGAAAAGCAAATATAATCAAGAATTGTAAAAAAACACTACTTCCGCTCGAACTTTATCACAAGGATAGTGGTCAAAATATATCAAAATCAAAAAAGGCTGTCATTTCTGACAGCCTTTTAAGTTTATATAAGTATAAAACTAGTAACCAGGATTTTGCTCGCAGTTAGAGTTCAATTCTCTATAATATTTAGGTATCGGCATTTGCCATCTGTAATCACCTGCCGCGATAAATGTAACGTTCGCAGGAACTCCAGTACCATCAGAATATTGACCATCAGTTGTGCTTCTTGTCATGTCCATTCCTAAACGTTTCAACGTAAAGAATCTGTCCATTTCAAAAGCTAACTCCAATCTTCTCTCAAGCAAAATTGCATCAAGAAGTGCTTGTCCAGTTTCTGTTCCTGGAGTAAAGTCAGTATATCTTTTAGATCTTAACATATCAAGAGTAGCTAGACCACCACCATTAACGCGGTATTCTGCTTCTGCTTTATTAAGTAGAACCTCTTCCATTCTGATAATTTTAATATCAATAATGTTTGCCGTTCCACCTGGTCTTCCATCATACTTTATAATATGATTGTAGAATTTTCCAGCATATTTAGAGTTTGCGATATAAGCTTTCTTTCTAATGTCTGTATCTTTATAAAGATCCATCAATTCTTTTGAAACTACGTACTCAGATTTTCTAGCATTTGCTCCACCTTGGAAGTACACAGTACCAGCAATTACATTGTCAACATCTTGAATAACAAGTTTAAATAAAATTCCATTAACGCTTTGATCATCCCAAATCTTAACAAAATCAGTTTCTGGCGGTGTTGCTGTTGCTGGTGGTGTTGGTGGCACTACAGGTGGAGGAACCGGTCCTGTAATAGTTGCCATTGTTCCAGTTGCGTTGTCCAATGCCTTTTGTCCGTAAAGAGCTGCATTTGGATAATCACCCATATAAAGATAAACTCTTGATAATAATCCATCTACCGCTGATAGTGAAGCACGTCCAGCAGTTACAGAGTTACTAGTACTAATTAAATCTTTTGCCAATATTAAATCATTAATGATATTAGCATAAGTAGCTTCTACAGTTGGTCTACTTGGTCTAGCAAAAGGTTCAAACGTTGTTAAGTAATACATACCTAAAGATCCGTTAGCATCCGGAGATTGCGTAGGAATTTTTGAGTATGAACGAACAAGATCAAAATGCGTTAAAGCACGAATAAATCTCGCTTCACCCTCAATATTGTTTCTTTCCGAACTTGGAGCTAAAACTGCCAAGTTGTTTATTACTTTACTAGCTATTTCTGAAGGTCTATAAGCAGACTCAAAGTAGTCAAAATGAGCTGAATTTGCAGTAGACAACCATCTAAAACCATCTAAGTTGGTACCTCTACCTCCTGGGTTATAAATTAAATTGTCAGTCATAACCTCAGTATCAATCAAGAACTCTCCACCATAACCATAACCATCTCTCATATAAATATAAGATCCTCTTATAGCATTTTGAAAATCAGTAACAGTTTTCAAAACTGTTGCCTCATTTACTGCGTTTAATGGACGATACGTAATATCATCTTCTTGACAAGACAAGACAGATAATGAAATCGCCATTAATAAAATTATTCTCTTTTTCATGTTTTAAAAATTAACTGTTAAACCAAATAATACAGTTTTTACTGTTGGATAAGAATATCCTAAGAACTGTCCAGGTACTAAAGATTCTGTAGTACTTTGTCCATCACCATTTTCATTGTTACCAATTCCAACTTCAGGATCTCCATCAAACTTAGTCCATGTTGCTAAGTTTTGAATAGTAGTGTATATTCTAACTTTGTCAATTGGTAATCTTTTGAACATATCTCCACTAAATGTGTATCCTACGTTTAAGTTTCTAAATCTAATAAAACTAGCATCTTCCAAAAACCTGTCTGTTACTTGGTGAGTATCAACACCACCATTTTTTTGGTATGGTGCAGGTAAACTAGCATCAGTATTTGTTGGAGTCCAGTAATCAAATGCTCTCACATCTTGATTTGCTTTCACGTTTCCAGTACCATCAGCAAAGTGATCGTAGTTTCTTAAGTTGATAGAATAGTTACCAGATTTAAATACGAAATCTGTAGAGACATCAAAACCTTTGAAATTAAATTCAAGTCCAAATCCACCTTCATATTTTGCATAAGGAGTTTTACCAACCAACTTTTCTTCAGTAACTAAAGAAAAATCATTTGTTGTGCTTCCATCAGGAAGGTAATAAAGAGCATCTCCATTTGCTGCATCAACACCAGCATATCTAATAAGGTAAAAAGTATCAGGAGAATATCCAACTTGGTTGATCGTAAAACCACGTGGAATAGCGTTCTCTGGGTTGTCTGGTCTATCAAGTTTGTTAATACTTCTGCTAAATCTAGCAGCATTTGCATAAACTGCAAGACCTAAGTCTTTTTTCTTGATAATGAATGCTTTCATTTCCATTTCGAAACCTTTTGCAGTCCAGTCACCAACATTTTGTATTGCTGGCCATCCAGTTCCATTACTTGAGCTACCTCCATAAAGGAAGTCAGTTCTAGTATCTTCGAAGTACGATCCAGAAACAGCTAATCTATTTTTGAAAAACTGAGCATCAATACCTAAATCAAGTTTTTCAGCTTTTTCGAATTTAAGATCTGGATTACCAATATTTCCTCCAGAAATTTGAGTTCCTGACTGACCTGCATAATTTGCAAATGAGTAAGTAATTTGTGCATTGTATGGAGTTGTTCCACCAATTGAATTAAGTTCTCCGTATGAAGCTCTCAATTTAATTAAGTCAATTCCTTTAATTTGGAAGAAATCTTCCTTTGTAAGATTCCATCCAATAGATGCACCTTTTGCATTTGACCATCTGTCATTTTCTCCCAGTCTTGAAGAACCATCACGTCTACCATAAAGAGAAAGTAAATATCTTTCTTTAAAGTCGTAATCTACGTTAGCAAAGTAAGAAATTGTTCCAGTTTGTTGACGAGCAGATGTTGCAGTAAGAGGAGTTGTTCCGCCACCTAAATCGATATTTGGATTAGCAAAACCTTTTCTTGTAGCTGCATATGATCTAAAGTTAGTATTGTAATATTCTTGCAATAAGATTACTCCAAAGTTATGAGCTTCGTTAAAGTTGAATTTGTAAGCCAAAGTATTCGTCCATTGGTATTCAAAATTATCAGAACCAGAGTCAGTTTTTTGACCAACTGGACTTCCTCCGTTTAGAATTAAATCTAACTGAGATCCCGGCTTAGTGAAACTTTCACTTTGTCTTCTCTCGTAGTTCATACTAAATTTAGTAGAAAAAACTAAATCTTTATAAAGTGTAATATCCAAATATGGTCTAACATATGCTCTAAGAGTTCTAGCTACACTTGTATTGTTTCTAATAGCTTCAGCGATGTTCAAACCTGAATTTGTAGCGCTATAAATTGGCTCACCGTTACCATCATACTTAACTTCTCCAGTTAATGGATCTCTATCATAAACAGTTTCGTATGGATTGTAGTCGTACATCGCTCTAAATGGATTCTGAACGTTGTTTCTGTCTCTAGGATTTGTGTTAGTTTCGTAAGCAGCACCAATTGACATACCAGTTTTTAACCAGTCAGTTGCCTGAAAGTCAGAACTGTATCGACCTGTTATTCTATCATAACCTTTCATTCCATCAATAATACCTGTGTTTTTGTTGTAACCAACAGAAAGATAGTTTGTCATTTTTTCAGTTCCACCAGAAACTGAGAAATCAAAGTTTTGAAGATAACCTTCTCTTAATAAGTCCTGTTTCCAATCGTGATCGTACGATAACAAAAGAGCTTTTTCAGCAGGAGATACACCAAATGCTGGACCTTCACCCAATTCATTTTCGTATCTAATTTTTTCTTCAGCATTCATCATTCTGTAAGGATCTTCGATTCTATTTGTGAAACCAAAAGAGTTAGATACTTGAAATTTTGTTTTTCCAGTAGCTGATCCTTTTTTAGTAGTAACAACTACTACACCATTACCACCTTTTACACCGTAGATCGCAGCAGCAGCACCATCTTTAAGAACAGTAACATTTTCTACATCCGAAGCAGCTAATGCAGTAAATTCTCCAGCACTTACAAAAGCACCATCAACTACATACACAGCATTTGCATTTCCAGCAGTAATACCTACAGCACCACGCACAGAAACGTAAGCTCTTTGCCCAGGCTGTCCGTTAAGAGAAGTAACTTGTACACCTGCCGCTTTTCCTTGTAGAGCATTCTCTACAGAAACGTTTGGCGCTTGTCTTGTCAATTCTTCACCACTTACAACAGAAATTCCTGAAGTAATTGTGTTAGCAGCTTTCTTAAAGTAACCTAAATCTGTAGTAATTACTACGTCATCAAGTAAAACTCCATCAGCCATTTTTGCATTAATAGTAGATGAATTCCCTACAACTGCAGTAAAATCACTCATTCCAACAAATGAAAATACTAAAACATCTCCAGGTTTTGCTGTGATAGAGTATTTTCCATCTAAATCTGTTTGCACACCGTTGTTCGTTCCTTTTACTACAACGTTTACGAAAGGAAGTGCTCCTGACGCATCAGTAACAACACCTGATACAGTTTTTCCTTGTGCGAAGGAAAGCTGCATAGTCAACGCTATTAATAGCGTATAAATCCATTTGAACTTTGATCTCATTATTACATTTTTTGAGTTAGTTATTCCGCAAACTTCCTAAAAATTTATTAAATAAAAAAATTTAACCGTTAATAAAATCTTATATATCTTGCAAAACATTGCGCAACTCGATATTTCAATTGATTTAATACGACTGTTTTAGGATTTCTAATTAGAATTGTTAAATGGAATATTGCTACTTTTGCTAAAATCAATACAATGTTAATTTCTAAATATTCTCAAAAAAATTTTGAAGCGGGTACAGATGAGGCGGGAAGAGGTTGTCTAGCCGGTCCAGTTACAGCAGCAGCGGTGATTTTGCCAGAAGATTTTTGTAATGAGTTGCTGACAGATTCAAAGCAACTTACAAAAAAAATGCGCTTTGAACTTCGAAAAATAATAGAGTCTGAAGCAATCTCATTTTCTGTCGTACACATTGACCATCAGGAAATTGACAAAATAAATATCTTAAACGCATCAATTAAGGCGATGCAAGAGGCAGCATTAAAACTCACCCCAAACCCAGATTATTTAATTGTTGATGGAAACAGATTTAAAAGCATAGATAATATACCGCATAGTTGTATAGTTAAAGGCGATAGTAAGTATTTAAGTATAGCTGCTGCGTCAGTTCTCGCGAAAACCTATAGAGACGATTTTATGCAGAATCTTCATTTGGAATTTCCGATGTATGATTGGGACAATAACAAGGGTTACCCTACAAGAAAACATCGAGATGCCATTGAAAAATACGGCACAACGCCATATCATCGACAAAGTTTCAAATTATTTGCAAATAAGTCCGAGCAACAGATTTTAAAACTTTAACATAATTCTAAATTCGATCGTTAATCTTTGCTTCAAATACATTCTGGAAATGAAAAATAATTCGTTCTCGAACTTTATCTAAATCTACAGTCTCAACTCCCATTTCTACATTTAAAGATGTAACTGCTTTCCCGCGAATTCCGCAAGGGACAATATTATCAAAATATCCCAAATCAGCATTTACATTTAAAGCAAAACCGTGCATCGTAACCCAGCGAGAAGCTCGAACTCCCATTGCACAGATTTTTCGAGCAAATGGCGTTCCAACATCCAACCAAACTCCCGTTTCACCAGGACTGCGCTCTGAGGCGACACCAAAATCCAATAAAGTCAAAATTATAACCTCTTCCAGGAAACGTAAATATTTATGAATATCGGTAAAAAAATTGTCAAGGTCTAAAATTGGGTACCCTACAATTTGCCCAGGTCCGTGATACGTAATATCACCTCCCCTATTAATTTTATAAAATGTTGCCCCTTTTTCTTTGAGTTTTTCTTCGCTCAAAAGCAAATGGGAAATATCTCCACTTTTTCCTAAAGTATAAACATGTGGATGCTCTACAAATAAAAAATAATTTGGAGTTTCTTCAGAGGTTTCATCTTTTCTATTTCGAGTTTTCACCGCAACAATATCTTTGAAGCGCTCTTCTTGAATATCCCAAACTTCTTTATAATCTGCAAGACCTAAATTTTCGAGCAATACTATTTTATTCATTTCAATTTTTATTTGCAGCACAAAGGTACAGATATCAATAAAGGCAGAAGGGTAATTGCCGAAGATATTTCGAAAAAGGAAATGCCTTGTAACCAAATAATCTGACTCGAAACGCTCAAGTCAAAAGAAAGGGAGCAAACATTTCGAGTAAAAAAAATATAATATTTGTCGAAATAATTCCATAAAACTATATGTTGAACAGATTCTTTAAAAAATTTTAAATTATACTATCTTTGCAGCCTTAAAATATGACCATGGCATTATCAGAACAAGAAATATTACGTAGAGAAGCTTTGCAGCAAATGCGTGACTTGGGAATAGAACCCTATCCCGCAGCAGAATTCACTACCACCAATTATAGCACCGAAATTCTTGAAAACTTTGAAAAATTTGAAGGAAAAGAAGTAATTCTTGCCGGGAGAATGATGTCGCGCAGAATTATGGGAAAAGCTTCATTTGCTGAACTTAAAGATTCTGAAGGACGAATTCAAGTTTATGTTGCGCGCGATGACGTGAGTAATGACGAAGGAAGTACCATGTACAATACAGTTTTTAGAAAACTGCTGGACATTGGTGACTTTATCGGAATTCGTGGAACAGTTTTCAAAACGCAGGTTGGCGAAATTTCAATTCACGCTTACGAATTGACAGTATTAGCGAAAGCATTGAAACCGCTTCCGATTGTAAAAACGGATGCTGACGGAAAAATTCACGATGCATTTTCGGATCCTGAACAAAGATATCGTCGTCGATATGTTGATTTAATTGTAAATGATCACGTAAAAGAGACTTTTATAAAACGCACCAAATTGTTTAATGCAATGCGTACGTTTTTTAATGATAAAGGATATTTGGAGGTTGAAACTCCAATCTTGCAACCAATTCCGGGTGGAGCTGCGGCAAGACCATTTATGACTCATCATAACTCGCTTGACATTCCATTATATATGAGAATTGCCAACGAATTATATCTAAAACGATTGATCGTTGGAGGATTTGAAGGTGTTTATGAATTCTCGAAAAACTTCAGAAATGAAGGTATGGACAGAACACATAATCCTGAATTTACAGCGATGGAAATTTATGTCGCCTACAAAGATTACAACTGGATGATGCGTTTTACAGAAAATCTGTTAGAGCATTGTGCCATTGCCGTAAATGGTGAAAGTACCGCGACTTTTGGAGAACATAAAATCAATTTCCAAGCGCCTTACGCTCGTGTGACAATGACCGATTCTATCAAGCAATTTACAGGTTTTGATATTTCAGGAAAATCTGAAACAGAGCTATTTGAAGCTGCAAAAGGAATGGGAATCGAAGTGGATGCAACCATGGGTAAAGGAAAATTGATTGATGAAATTTTTGGCGCAAAATGCGAAGGAAATTACATTCAGCCGACGTTTATTACCGATTATCCTATCGAAATGAGTCCGTTATGTAAAGTTCACAGAGATAATCCTGAACTTACGGAGCGTTTTGAGCTGATGGTTTGCGGAAAAGAAGTTGCAAATGCTTATTCTGAACTTAATGACCCAATTGATCAAAGAGCCCGTTTTGAAGAGCAGTTAAAGCTTTCGCAAAATGGGGATGATGAAGCTACAGAATTTATTGATTTCGACTTCCTAAGATCACTTGAATACGGAATGCCTCCTACATCAGGATTGGGAATTGGAATGGATCGATTGATGATGTTCTTGACCAATAATGCATCAATTCAAGAAGTTCTTTTGTTTCCACAAATGAGACCAGAAAAGAAAGCACTTGACCTTAGCGAAGAGGAAAAAGTAATCTATAATTTATTGAAAGAAACTCCTGAAATCGCTCTTGCGGAATTAAAAAATCAAGCTGGATTGAGTGGAAAAAAATGGGATAATGCGATGAAGGCTTTGACCAAAAACAGCGTAGTAAAAGTCTTAGTTGACGGCGATATAAAAACTGTAGTTTTGGCAAACTAGCTTTTTCAAATTAAAATTTAGACGGAGTCATTCATCATGAATGTACTCCGTTTTTTTAGAGAATGATTTCAACTTCTTAATTTCATACAATTCATTTATTAACAAAACTTTAAAAATAATTTGTTTATCAGTTAAAATAATTTATTTTTGGGCTTATTAATTACCGAAAACCATAGTTTAAGATGAAAAAAGTATTTTCTGTTATAGCATTTATGTTTGTAGTATCATTATCTGCAAATGCACAAACTCAAAACCCAAAAGAAGCTGGAAAAGCGGACGCGAAACAATTATCCGAATATGTTGTAATTAACCAAAAGCAGCAAGACGAACTTGCAATGTATTTTGCAACTAAACATGATACCTACCAAGCTAAAGGTCTATCTGACGGACGTAAAGCTGCAATTGGTGAATATGTTATGACAAACCTTAAAAATGTTTTGAACGCAGATCAAATGGCAAAACTACAAGCAAATCCAAAGCTATTACAAAGTTTAACTGGAATTGCTCCAGCAGCAAAATAATTTACTAGAAGCGTTTAAGGACAATTCTTCATAAAAGTAAAGGCGGTAAAGGAGTTGGAATGGAAGTACTTTAGCGCGTTTAGTTTTTCAACTACTTTTTATTTCTGGTCTTCGGGAAATTTTGCAACCGGCGATATTGTATGAT
>CBDUDY010000031.1:0-17566 GCA_965366055.1 uncultured bacterium | reverse complement strand
TCTGTAATGACTGCTGTATTGGGCATTTGTATGTTTTGATGCAAATATACATCTTTTGATATTTGTGTAAATAAAAATTGCGCCATTTAAGGCGCAATTCTTTAATCTCTTTTTGGATTATTTTTCTTATCTCTCTTTTCCTCTTTTTTCTCCTTAGCGGTTTTTAGAGGTTCTTTTTTTTCGGTCTTCTTTGCGTCTTGACTCTTTGCCATGATAGTTAGTTTTTTTTGATTGCTAATTGTAAGTAATCGTTCATAAGTAAAAGTATGATTTTTATATTTCAAAAAAAACTTTAGATCAAGATTTACCTATAATTATAGCTTTGGCAGAAAAAAAAATCTCCCAACAAATTAATGAGGGGAGATTCTTTAGATAAAATATTGGATTTAATTATACAATAACCCAAGCGCCAGAAGCCACAAGTGCTTCAGCTTTTTTATATTTCATTTCTTCGGTTTTACCGCTAATTACGTGCTTAATTGTAACAGTATCATTTCTGTTAATTTTCGGCATTTCTCTAGTGATAGTTTCAGTAACCTGACGTTGTTGCATTTGTCCTGCTTCTCTGTTTTCTGCCGCTGTGTTGATTTCTTTTGGAGCATCAAGATCATCTTTCGATGTTTGATAGTCTTCATTGATTTCAACATCAATAGCTTCAGTAATTTGAGGAGTATTTTGCTGAGGAATATCACCTTTAAATAAGAATGAAATCACCTCTTTATTTACACCATCAAGCATTTTTCTGAAAAGATTAAAAGCTTCAAATTTATAAATCAGCAATGGATCTTTTTGTTCGTGTACTGCAAGTTGAACTGACTGTTTAAGTTCGTCCATTTTACGTAAATGCTTTTTCCAAGCTTCATCAACAATTGCAAGAGTAATATTTTTCTCGAAATCAGCCAATAATTGTTTTCCTTCAGAATCGTATGCTTTCTTAAGATCTGTAACAACATTCAACGATTTTACTCCATCCGAAAATGGAACAACGATACGTTCGAATTGATTGTTTTGCTCTTCATAAACATTTTTGATAATTGGGAAAGCTTCTCTCGCAGAACGAGCCGTTTTCTCAATATAATATTTCTGTGCTTCTTTGTAAATTTTTCCAGTAATGGCATCCGCAGTAAGACTGTTGAATTCACTTTCTGTAATTGGAGAAGTAATAGAGAAATAACGAACTAATTCAAATTCGAAATTCTTAAAGTCTCCAGCTGCTTTATTGTCATTCGTTACAACTTCGCAAGTGTCATACAACATATTTGCGATGTCAAGTTTAAGACGCTCTCCGTGCAATGCGTGACGACGACGTTTGTAGATTACCTCACGTTGTGCATTCATTACATCATCGTATTCAAGCAAACGCTTACGAACACCGTAGTTATTTTCTTCAACTTTCTTCTGAGCTCTTTCAATAGATTTAGTCATCATTGAGTGCTGAATTACTTCGCCCTCTTTAAGACCCATTCTGTCCATTACTTTCGCAACTCTTTCAGAACCAAATAAACGCATCAAGTTATCTTCTAGAGAAACGTAGAATTGTGAACTTCCTGGATCTCCTTGACGTCCTGCACGACCACGCAACTGTCTGTCTACACGACGAGAGTCATGACGCTCCGTACCAATAATTGCAAGTCCACCGGCAGCTTTCACTTCTTTAGATAATTTAATATCCGTTCCACGACCAGCCATGTTAGTTGCAATAGTTACAACTCCAGGTTTTCCAGCTTCCTCAACGATCTGCGCTTCTTGCTTGTGCATTTTAGCGTTCAATACGTTGTGCGGAATATTTCTCATTTTCAGCATTCGGCTTAGTAATTCAGAAATCTCAACAGAAGTTGTTCCAATAAGTACTGGTCTTCCTGCTAATGATAATTGAGTTACATCTTCGATTACTGCATTAAATTTTTCACGAGTTGTTTTGTAAATCAAATCTTCCTTATCCAAACGAGCCATTGGTCTGTTTGTTGGAATTTCTACAACATCAAGTTTATAAATCTGCCAAAGTTCACCAGCTTCAGTTACCGCAGTTCCCGTCATTCCTGACAGTTTGTTGTACATTCTAAAGTAGTTTTGAAGTGTAATTGTTGCAAACGTCTGAGTAGCTGCTTCAATTTTTACATTCTCTTTAGCTTCAATCGCTTGGTGAAGTCCGTCAGAATAACGACGACCGTCCATAATACGACCTGTTTGCTCATCAACAATCATTACTTTATTGTCCATGATTACATATTCCACATCTTTTTCAAAAAGGCTATATGCTTTTAGAAGTTGTGTTAGAGTGTGAATACGCTCACTTTTGATGCTGAAATCTTGGAAAAGTTTTTCTTTCTCTTCTGCTTCTGCATCTTTGTCAAGTTTTTTCTTTTCGATATTAGCAATTTCAGTTCCGATATCTGGAAGAATAAAGAATGAAGCATCGGTATCTTTTGAAAGATATTCAACACCATTATCTGATAATTCAACTTGATTGTTTTTCTCTGTAATTACAAAATAAAGCGCTTCATCCACTAGGTGCATATCGCGGTTATTATCTTGCATATAGTGATTTTCGGTTTTCTGAAGTAATTGTTTAATTCCTTCTTCACTCAAAAATTTGATAAGTGCTTTATTTCTAGGTAAACTTCTATAAGCTCTCAAAAGGTTGAATCCACCATCTTTAGTGTTTCCTTCTTTTATTAATCTCTTTGCTTCAGTCAAAAATCCGTTTGCAAGTTGTCTTTGCATGCTAACAAGATTTTCAATTTTTGGCTTAAGCTCCATAAATTCGTGTCTGTCACCTTGAGGAACTGGACCAGAAATAATAAGTGGCGTTCTAGCATCATCAATTAATACAGAATCGACCTCATCGACAATTGCATAATTGTGTTTCTTCTGAACTAGATCGCCAGGAGAATGTGCCATATTATCTCTCAAATAATCGAAACCAAATTCGTTATTTGTTCCGTAAGTAATATCTGCATCGTAAGCTTTTTTACGTGCTTCAGAGTTTGGTTGGTGATTGTCAATACAATCTACAGTCATACCGTGAAATTCAAAAAGCGGTGCTTTCCAAGTACTATCACGTTTTGCCAAGTAGTCATTCACAGTTACAAGGTGAACTCCGTTTCCAGTCAAAGCGTTTAGATAGAGTGGAAGAGTAGCAACAAGTGTTTTTCCCTCTCCAGTTTGCATCTCTGCAATTTTTCCTGAGTGCAATACCATTCCACCAATAAGCTGAACATCATAGTGAATCATATCCCAAGTGATTTCTTTTCCGGCAGCATTCCAAGAATTTGCCCAGATAGTTTCATCTCCTTCAAGAGTGATATAATTTTTTTCAGCTGCAAGTTCACGGTCTTTTGCAGTAGAAGTAACTCTAATTTCGGTGTTTTCTTTAAATCGTCTCGCTGTTTCTTTTACAACTGCAAAAGCTTCAGGAAGTAATTCGGTCAGCGTTTTTTCAGATATTTCGTAAGCTTCTTTTTCTAATGCATCAATTGCTTCGTAAAGTTCTTCACGTTTATCGATATCTTCAATTTTTTCTACGTCAGTTTTAAGGCTGGCAATTTTTTCGTCTTTATCAAGACGCGCTTGCTTAATTCTGTCTTTGAAATAAACAGTTTTTTCACGAAGCTCATCGTTAGATAGAGACATTAATCCGGCTTCGTACGATCTTACTTTAGCTACGGTGGCTTGAAGAGCTTTAACATCTTTTTGGGATTTATTTCCAACAAAGGTGTTTAAAATGCTATTAATGAAGTTCATATTTTGTGAATTTCTAAATTTATAAAAGTGGTTAGTATAAAATCCAAAAAAAGTCTCAATAGAGACTTTTTTGTTTTTTCATTTTAATATTCGTCCTCGTTCCAAAGATAATCTTCGTCAGTTGGATAGTCAGGCCAAATTTCTTCCATTGATTCGTAGATTTCTCCTTCGTCCTCTATTGATTGTAAATTTTCTACAACTTCTAATGGTGCTCCAGCTCGTATAGCGTAGTCAATCAATTCGTCTTTGGTGGCAGGCCATGGCGCATCACTTAAATAGGATGCTAATTCTAATGTCCAGTACATCTTTCTAGTAATTTTTTGTTTATGCAAAAATAATTTTTATACTGAGACTGTCAACTATATTTTGACTTATTTTAATAAAAGATAAGAACGTGACTGTTAGCAAGCCTTTAAGGAGAAAAATTTTGTTAAAATCTGTGTGGATTACAGTTATTAGCTTAATATTTTTCAGGAATCCATTGAACTTCCGTAACGTTAAGGTCTAAAGACAACTTTCGTGCCAACACAAACAGATAGTCAGATAGTCGGTTCAGATATTTAATGACAAACTCGTCGATAGGTTCGAGACTGTGTAAATGTGCCGAAAGGCGCTCTGCACGACGACAAACAGTACGTGCAATATGACATGTTGACACAGTTTTGTGTCCTCCAGGAAGCACAAAATGTGTCATTTGCGGAAGCTCCATTTCCATTTCATCTATCTGATTTTCTAAGTACAAAAGATCATCTTCTGCTATCTTCGGAATATTTAAGCGCTCTTTTCCATTCTTTAAAAATTCTTTTTCTGGCGGTGTTGCCAGAATGGCACCTACTGTAAAAAGTTTATTCTGAATTTTTATAAGGACATCCTTATACTTCTGATCCATCTCGCAGTCACGTAGCATACCTAAATGTGAATTTAATTCATCTGTAGTTCCGTAACTTTCTATTCTAATATGATGTTTAGGTACTCTAAGTCCTCCAAAAAGTGCAGTAGTTCCTTTATCACCCGTTTTTGTATATACTTTCATTTCTTTTGTTTTCTATTTTTTTGTTATTGTGTCACTCTCAATCATGCCGTCACGCAGTCGAATAATTCTGTGGGCATATTCCGCAATTTCTTCTTCGTGAGTTACTAATATTACAGTATTTCCGTTTTTATGAATCTCATCAAATAACGCCATAATCTCTAGAGAGGTTTTACTGTCAAGATTTCCAGTTGGTTCATCTGCTAGAATTATGGACGGTCTATTAACCAATGCTCTTGCAATTGCTACACGCTGACGTTGTCCTCCTGACAATTGATTGGGTTCGTGATCCATTCTATCTGACAAATTTACTTGAGTAAGTACTTCTGCTGCCCGTTCTCTGCGATCAGATTTTGAGTAACCTGCATAAATCATGGGAAGTGCTACATTATCCAATGCTGTTGTGCGAGGTAATAAATTAAAGGTTTGAAATACAAATCCTATTTCTTTATTTCGAATCCCGGCCAATTCATTGTCTTGCATCTTATTTACCTGCTTTCCATTCAAAATATATTCGCCAGATGTTGGAGTGTCAAGACATCCCAATAAATTCATAAGTGTCGATTTTCCTGAGCCGGAAGGACCCATCAGCGCAACATATTCTCCCTTTCTAATTTCGAGATCTATTCCTTTTAAAACGTAAACTATTTCTTCGCCTAGGATAAAGTTTCGTTTTAAATCTGTTATCTTAATTAATATGTCTTTCATAATAGGATAAAAGTAGTATTTTTAAATATGCAATAGATGCAAATGTATGAATTAGAAATTCAATTTTTGTAAGTATAGTTTTATAAAATTATGGTATTTAACTTAAAATATTCTTAAAAATCTAATTTTAGTTGTAGAAACTGTGTTACAAATTATACTTTCGATTTATAATTTTAACAAAAACCAAAACTATGAAAACCAACCAAATTCTATTAGGAACAGCGATTTTAGCGCTAGGATTTACATCTTGTAAGAACAACGATGACGAGATGAGAGTAAAAAGAGTAGATACATATACTGTATATGTTGACTCAATTGGAAATGTTGCTGCTGCAGATGCAAAAAGTAACTGGGCTGCGATTGACGCAGAGTATGACAGACGCGTTATGGACGCGGATGCTGCGATTGCTGAAATGAAAGATAAAACAGCTGCTCAAGAAAGATTAGATGCAAGTAAAGCGCGTTACCAAGCTCTTAAAGATAAATATAACGCAGAATTAGAAGCTGAAAAAGCTGCTATGGCTGATCCAAAAGTTCAGTTTAGAGATAGTTTCTTTGGAGCTGGCGTACTTAAAAAAGACATGAATTTTGACTGGGTAAATAAAGATAACATCTTGAAAGCTTACAATGATTTCAACAATGCTTTTGACGCTAACAAAGATAAATTCTCTAGAGAAGATCTTGATATGGTAAAAGCAATGTACGAAGCTCTAGATTCTCGTAAAAATACTGTAGAAAAAGAAGGATTGAGTACTGCAGACAATTTAAAAATTGCTGAACTTAAAATTAAATTAGCTCCAAAAATGAAAGTTGCTAGAGTTTCTGCTAAAGCGGATGAAAATGCAGAAGCTAAAAAATAATTAAATCTATATATAGATAAACTAAACCGTCTCAATCGAGGCGGTTTTTTTATGCCCTTATCACAAAATGTTGTTTTACTTGTTCTTGCCTAAAAAACACAAATCCCCATTGAAAAGTGTCAATGGTGACAATCACTTGAGGCTGAACTTTTATAAATTCCCAAGCTTCAGTCATTTCTGCTGACCAATGAATGTCATCAAAAATCCAAACGGAATTATTGTGAGTGGTTTTTAAAAGTGATTTAAAATAAGATATTGTCGCTTCTTTTGTATGATTTCCATCGAAATATATTAGGTCATATTTCTTTTCTAAAGGAATGTCTTTTATAAAATTTTCAAATTTTGCCACTTCCGAAGTTATAGTCCCAATTCCGAATTTCGAAAAATATTCAGTAGCAATTGCCGCAGTTTGAGTACAACCTTCAACCGTGGTGATTTTAGTTTTATCATTATCAACTGCCAAAGCCATCGTTGCCAATCCAACCGAAGTTCCAATTTCTAAAACCTCTTCAGCTTCAAAATAAGGTACAAGACGATTTAATAATTCGGCTCTTTTTGCATTGATGCCAGCATTTTTTGCAATAGCATTAACCGCTCGAAGATTTGATTTGAAAACTCTAGATCCAGATCCAAAATCTTCAACCGAAATTTCTCGGGTATCTTTGGCAAGTGCTTCCCGATGGGCGGAAAGCACTTGATAAGATTTTCTATTTTCTTTATTGTAAAAGCATTTTGTAACGAGATCAAAGACAAATGGCGAATGCAATCCGTGTTGATTTCCGGAATGCCATAAAAATCGTAAGTATGATTTAGCCAAATGCCACATTTCTCAAAAGCTTCAAACTATTATCCTTCTATTTTTGCTGATAAGTCAAACCAACGCGCTTCTTTAGTTTCGATTTTCTCGATAACTTGTTGCAATTCGTTTGCTTTATTTTCAATAGCATCATCTGCCACTTTTCCAGCAGAGAATAAATCTTCGATACTTTGCTTTTCAGCTTCAAGATCTTTAATCTCTTTTTCTATTTTCTGAAATTCCTTTTGCTCATTAAAAGTCAAATTGCCAGTAGGATTTTTTTCTTTCCAAGCTTTCTTTTCAATCTTATTTTCCTCTTTTTGCGCAACATCCGCGCTATCTTCATACGCTCTAAAGTCAGAATAGTTTCCAGGGAAATCTTCAATTTCGCCTTCTCCTCTAAAAACAAAAAGGTGATCGACAATCTTATCCATAAAATATCTATCGTGAGAAACCACCAAAAGACATCCAGGATAATCAAGTAAGAAACTCTCAAGTACATTCAGAGTTACAATATCAAGATCATTTGTAGGCTCATCCAGAATCAAGAAGTTAGGATTCTGAATCAAAACCGTACATAAATAAAGACGTTTTAATTCTCCACCACTTAATTTCTCAACAAAATCGTGTTGTTTTTTTCTGTCAAAGAGGAAACGCTCAAGCAATTGACCTGCAGAGATGATTTTTCCTTTGTTAAGCGGAATAAATTCTCCGTATTCTTTGATGATATCAATAACTTTCTGTCCCGGTTTTGGATTGATACCACTTTGAGTGTAATATCCAATTTTGATAGTTTCTCCAACAACTACTTTCCCTGAATCAGGTTGAATAGTGCTAGTTAAAAGGTTTAGAAAAGTTGATTTTCCAGTTCCGTTTTTACCAATAATTCCAATTCTTTCTCCACGCTGAAAGTCAAAACTGAAGTTGTCAAGAATAACTTTGTTGTCAAATTTCTTAGAAACTTTGTGCAGCTCGATAATCTTGCTACCCATACGTTCCATATTAATTTCGAGTTCCACTTTATTCTCTCTACGTCTGCTTTCTGCTTTTTCTTTGATTACGTAAAAGTCATCTTGTCTAGATTTAGATTTTGTAGTACGCGCTTTTGGCTGTCTACGCATCCATTCAAGTTCTTTTACCAGTAAATTTTGCGCTTTGTCAATACTTGCATTTTCAGAAGCGATTCTCATTTCCTTTTTTTCAAGGTAATAAGAATAGTTTCCTTTGTATTGGTATAATTTCCCGTTGTCAAGTTCGATGATTTCATTACAAACGCGCTCTAAGAAGAAACGGTCGTGCGTAACCATAAACAAGGTGATATTTTCTTTGGCAAAATAACTTTCCAACCATTCGATCATTTCAAGATCCAAGTGATTCGTAGGCTCATCCAGAATTAATAAATCAGGTCTGCTGATCAGAATAATCGCTAGAGAAAGACGTTTTTTCTGTCCTCCCGAAAGATTTTTTACTTTCAGTTTTAGATTGTCCATTTTAAGTTTGGACAAGATCTGTTTGAATTTAGTTTCAAAATCCCAAGCATCAAACTGGTCCATTTTGTCAAATGCAGCTTGATAAGCATCTGCATCCTCAGGAGTTTCTAATGCTTTTTCGTACGCCTCAATTGCTTTTAATGTTGGATTATCACTAGCAAAAATGCTTTCTTCGATGGTCAGTTCGTCTTGTAAATTTGGAACTTGAGACAAGAAAGCCATTGTAATATCTTTTCGAAGCACTACATTTCCACTATCGGCTTCTTCCTCGCCATTAATGATACTCATTATAGTAGTCTTACCAGATCCATTTTTTGCTATAAAAGCAATTTTTTGATCTTTGTTGATGCCAAAACTAACATTTTCAAATAATGTGCGCTCGCCAAAAGATTTTGAGATGTTTTCTACAGAAAGATAATTCAAAATAAAAGTATTAAAGTTGATATTGTTGAGCTTTTTGCAAAACTCAAGATTTTGCAAAAGTACCGCTTTTAAATCAGATTGTTGCAAGCTTATTTGAAGTGCTCCGAATCAATTTTGCGGAAAGCAATTATATATAGGTAAAATTCTGAAAGAGAAGTCTTTTTTCATTGCTCAATTATCTATTATATTTGCCCGATGCAGTTATCAGTTATAATTTTAAATTACAATGTTCGCTACTTTTTAGAGCTTTGCATTGACAGCGTAATCAAGGCTACCAAAGATATTGACGCCGAAATTATAGTGGTCGATAATAATTCGCCAGATGATAGTTGCGCAATGGTTCGCGAGCGATTTCCTCAAGTATCATTGATAGAAAACAGAGAAAATGCTGGTTTCCCCAAAGGAAATAATATTGGTGTCGCTTCCGCTAAAGGTGAATATATCTGCATTTTGAATCCAGATACCGTCGTTGCCGAAGATACATTTACTTCAATTTTGAAATTTGCCGAAGCTCAATCTAATTTAGGAATCGTTGGTTGCAGACTAATTGATGGTCGTGGAAATTTCCTTGCCGAATCAAAAAGAGGTGTGCCAACTCCATTTGTAGCTTTTACGAAAGTTACTGCGCTTTATAAGATATTTCCGAAGGTTGAGTCTTTCAATCGATATTATATGAGTTCGGTGGCGGAATTTAATTTGGCGAAAGCCGAAATACTCGTTGGCGCATTTATGGTTATGAAACGCTCACTTTATCTAGAAGTTGGCGGTTTTGACGAAGATTGCTTTATGTATTCAGACGATATAGATTTATCTTATATGGTAATGAAAACCGGACGAGATAACTACTATTTCCCAAAAACTTCGGTGATACATTATAAAGGAGAGAGCACAATTAAAGACGGTACTTATATGAATCGTTTTCGTGATGCAATGAATTTCTTTTATAAAAAGCATTTCAAAGTATCCGCAATCTTTAATTTGATGATGAAAATGGGATCGTACTTCTTTATGATTTCGAAGAAAACCAAGAAAGGAAAAACTGTCAGTATTGACGAATATATTTTAGTGTCAAAAGACGCTGTTTTATTTAAAAGACTGCAAACACAATTAAAGAAGAAAGTTTATCTTCGTGAGTTAGCAGATTTAAAAATTTCTGAGAATCACACTCAATATATATACGATACAAATTCTCTTACCTACAAAGAGATTTTAGATAGTATGCAAGCTTTAAAATCGGAAAATTCTAGTTTTAAAATGGCTTTCGCCGAATTTATAATCGGCAGTAATTCAAGTGATGATAGAGGAGAAGTGATGATGATTGATCAAGAAACTACGCAAGCAATTTGATTTGTTAAAAAACTAAGAAAGTAGTAATCGAAAGCAAATATATTTTTAGTAATTTTGCAAAAGAATTTAAAACACACCGTTAGGTTAACAATATGGCAAGATTTGAATTGAAATTACCCAAAATGGGTGAAAGTGTTGCAGAAGCAACTATTACCAACTGGTTAAAAGAAGTAGGTGATCACATTGATGTTGATGAAGCAGTTCTAGAAATCGCGACAGACAAGGTTGATAGTGAGGTTCCTTCTGAAGTTTCTGGAAAACTAATCGAAAAACTTTTTAATGTTGACGATTTAGTTCAAGTTGGTCAAACAATAGCGATTATTGAAGTAGAAGGCGGAGTTGTTGTAGACGCTCCTTCAGATGCTACTTGGGCAAAAGTAGAAAACGAAAAAGTTTCTGATGCTACTACTTCGGCTCCACAGGCAGCTGGAAGTTCAGCATCTAAAGAAGACTTTGCTAATTCAGATAAATTCTTTTCGCCACTTGTTAAGAATATTGCTAAGCAAGAAAATATTTCAATTTCAGAATTAGAAGGCATTTCTGGTAGCGGAAGCGAAGGACGTGTTACTAAAAATGACATTTTAAAACATATAGAAAACAGAGGTTCTGCAGCGGCGCCACAAGCAGTAGCTTCACAACCTGTAGCAGCAGCTCCAAAAGCAGCGACAGTTGCAAAGGCAGCTCCTGTGTCTGTAAACGGACAAGATGAGATTATAGAAATGGATCGTATGCGCAAGCTGATCTCTGGATATATGACCGCTTCATTAGCAACATCTGCTCACGTACAATCTTTTATTGAGGTAGATGTTACCAATATTTGGGATTGGAGAGAGAAAAATAAAAATACGTTCCAAAAGAGAGAAGGCGAGAAGCTAACATTTACTCCAATTTTTATGGAGGCTGTTGCCAAAGCGCTAAAAGATTTCCCAATGATGAATATCGCTGTTGATGGTGATTATATTATCAAAAAGAAAAATATCAACTTAGGAATGGCAGCTGCTTTACCAAATGGTAACTTAATTGTTCCAGTTATTAAAAATGCTGATCAATTGAATCTTCTAGGAATGGCGAAAGCTGTAAATGACCTAGGAAACCGTGCGAAAGCAGGAAAATTGAAGCCAGATGATACTCAAGGCGGAACTTATACAGTTACCAACGTTGGAACATTTGGAAGTGTTTTTGGAACTCCAATTATCAATCAACCACAAGTTGGAATTTTAGCTCTTGGTGCAATCAGAAAAGTGCCAGCGGTTATCGAAACTCCAGACGGTGACTTTATTGGAATTCGTAAAAAAATGTTCTTATCACACAGTTATGACCACAGAGTTGTTGATGGATCTCTAGGAGGAAGTTTCGTCCAAAGAGTTGCTCAATATATGGAAGCTTTTGATGTGAATAGAGTTGTCTAATAATTCACTTTAAATATATACCCGACGTGAAATACCGTCGGGTTTTTTTTATAATAATACTTTTAAGAAAAAATAATGCAAGAATTATCACTTAGTAAACCGATGTGTTTTTTTGATTTGGAAACTACTGGAATCGATATTTCAAAGGATAGAATAGTTGAAATTTCTATTTTGAAAGTTTTTCCAAACGGAAATAAGGAAAGCAAAACTTGGTTAGTGAATCCAGAAATGCCCATTCCACCAAGTTCTACCGAAATTCACGGAATTTCTGATGAGAAAGTTGCCAATGAACCAACTTTCAAAATGCTTTCTGCGCAAGTTTATGCGATGATCAAAGACTCAGATTTGGCTGGTTTTAATTCAGATAGATTTGATATTCCGTTATTGGCAGAAGAAATGCTCAGAGCAGGAGTCGATTTTGATCTAAAGAATCGTGTTGCGGTTGATATTCAAACCATTTTTCATAAAAAGGAAGAAAGAACTCTTAGCGCTGCTTATAAATTTTACTGCGGTCAGACTTTAGAGAACGCGCATAGTGCAGAAGCAGATACAAATGCTACTTACGAAATCTTAAAAGCACAATTAGAACGTTATCCAGATTTGTCCAAGGATATGAAAGAACTTTCAGAATATACAACTCGCAAGAAGTCTGTGGATTTTGCTGGTTTTATTGTTTTAGACAAGGATAATGAAGAATGCTTTTCTTTTGGAAAACACAAAGGACAGAAGGTAGATAAGATTTTGGAAACGGAACCTGGTTATTTTGGATGGATTCAAAATGCGGATTTTCCATTATATACCAAAAAAGTTCTTACTGCGATTAAATTACGCAAGCTAAATTCAAAACTGAATTAAACTAAGCGTATCTTAGTAGTTATATTTTAGATAGAAAAATAAGAAGATGAAGATTATTTGTATTGGGCGAAACTATGCTAGTCATATTGCTGAACTTCAAAATGAGAGACCTGATGAACCAGTAATTTTCATGAAGCCTGATTCGGCCTTGGTTTTAAAACAGCATCCTTTTGTGATTCCTGAATTTAGTCAGGATGTTCATCACGAAATTGAATTAGTTGTAAAGATTAATAAGGTTGGAAAGTATATCGACAAGAAGTTTGCACATAAATATTACGATGAAATCACGGTGGGAATTGATTTTACTGCTCGTGATGTACAGCAAAAATTAAAAGACAAAGGATTGCCTTGGGAGAAAGCGAAGGCTTTTGATGGATCTGCAGTTGTTGGTGATTTTATAAATAAAAATGATCTTAAATCTGCCGACAATATTCATTTTAAACTTACAAATAACTCAATCGCAGTTCAAGAAGGTGAAAGCCAAAATATGTTGTGGAATATAGACGAAATAATCGCCTATGTATCTCAATATTTCACATTAAAGATTGGAGATTTAATATTTACAGGAACACCTCAGGGAGTTGCGGCAGTTAAATCAGACGATTTGTTGGAAGGATTTTTAGAAGATAAACAGTTATTTAGAATTCAAATAAAATAATGGCATTACACTATAATTTATCCAAGGTCTACGCACTATCTGACAATGACCCAGAATTTGTCAATGAGATTTTGCAGCTTTTTATTTCGGAAGTACCTCAAGATTTAGAGCAAATAAAGGCGGGAATAAAAGATAAAAATTACCACCAAGCATATAGTTTTTCGCATAAGATTAAACCAACTTTAGATTTATTAGGTCTCAACATTGGATTCGAAGAAATTTTACAAATTGAAGCATGGACAAGGCGTGAAGGCAAGAGAAAAGAAATCAAGGACTCTTACAAAGCTGTAGCAACGCAGATAGAGAAGGCTATTAAAGAAATTAAGAAAGATTTTAATCTAGATTAACTTTCAATCCTACAGAAAAACAATTTTGTCAATAGTCAAATTTTTATGAAAGCAAGTATTGTTACCATAGGTGACGAAATTCTAATCGGACAAATATTAGATACCAATTCTCAGTTTATAGCGAAGTCATTGGATAAGATTGGAATTGATGTTGTGTCAATTCTGTCGATTTCTGATGATGCTCAGCAAATCAAAAATACATTTTCACTACTTCAAAACGAAGTTGATATTGTAATCATTACAGGAGGTCTTGGTCCGACAAAAGATGATCTTACGAAAACCGTTTTTTGTGATTATTTTGATGATACGTTAATTGTAGACGATGCTGTTTTAGTACATGTAACTGAGCTGATCGAGAATTATTATAAGCGACCAATTTCACAGATTAATAAAGATCAGGCATTAGTTCCTAGTAGCGCAATCGTTTTAAAGAATGCAAATGGTACCGCACCTGGAATGTGGATGAAGAAAGATAACACAGTTTATGTCTCACTTCCGGGAGTTCCGTTTGAGATGAAGACAATTGTGTCGGAAGAATTGATTCCGAAAATAATTAAAGAGTATAAAAGGTCGGTAATTATTCACCAAACTGTGATTACTTACGGACAAGGTGAAAGTTTGGTTGCGGAGCGTCTCGAAGATTGGGAAAATAATTTGCCTAAGAGCATAAAATTAGCCTATTTGCCGAGCGCTGGCAAAGTTCGGCTTAGATTATCGGGTAGAGGAGAATCGGAAACGGAAATAAGACAATTATTAGCTTCGAATATTATGAAGTTAAAAAAAGTAATTGGAGACATCATTATTGGCCTTGAAGAGGACGAAACTTTGGAGGCTTCTGTTTCGAATTTGCTTAAAGCAAATAACCTAAGTTTAGCTACTGCCGAAAGCTGTACTGGAGGAAAAATCTCACAAGTTTTGACAGAAATTGCTGGAGCTTCAGCTTTTTTTAAAGGAGCAATTGTTCCGTACGATACAAATATAAAAGTTGATGTTTTAGGCATCGAAAGAAATTTAATAGAAAATTATTCGGTGGTTAGTGCCGAAGTTGCAAAGGCGATGGCGGTGTCAGTTCAGAAGATGTTTAAGTCTGATTATGCGCTAAGTACTACTGGAAATGCGGGCCCTGCGAAAGGAGATTCGGATGCTAGTTTGGGAACGGTATTTATTGCAGTTGCAACGCCAAAAGAGGTGATTGTACAAGAATTTAACTTTGGTCAACCACGTGAAAAGGTCATCGATCGTGCTGTAAATCAAAGCTTAGAGATGTTGCGCAAAGAAATTTTAAAAAATCTACTTTAATTGTTTTGTTAAATAGGTTTCTTTTTTGTTACTTTGCACCCTGATTTTGAATAACGATAAAAGATAAGCATAATGTCAAGAGTTTGTGACCTTACAGGTAAAAGAGCGATGGTAGGAAATAATGTTTCCCACGCTATGAATAAAACTAAGAGAAAGTTTTCTGTAAACTTAGTGAAAAAGCGTTTTTACCTTGCTGAAGAAGACAGGTGGATTACGTTAAGAGTAGCCTGTTCTACAATTAAAACAATCAATAAAAATGGAATCGCTGCAGTTTTGAAAAAAGCGCAGTCGCAAGGATTTATTAAATAATCTTTTCCAAAATAACTATATAGCAAGATGGCAAAGAAAGGTAATAGAATTCAGGTAATTTTAGAATGTACTGAGCACAAAACAAGTGGTCAACCAGGTACTTCAAGATACATAACAACAAAGAACAAGAAAAATACTCCAGACAGACTTGAGATTAAGAAATTTAATCCAATTCTAAAAAGAGTAACAGTTCATAAAGAAATTAAATAAGACTTACTCATGGCAAAGAAAACCGTAGCAACTTTACAAGGAACATCAAAGAGACTTTCAAAAGCCATTAAAATGGTGAGATCTCCTAAGACAGGCGCATATACTTTTACTGAAAGTATTATGGCTCCAGAACTCGTTGACGAATTTATCAAAAAGAACTAGTCAAACGTACTATATAAAGAAAGCTGCTTCATCGAAGTAGCTTTTTTTATGCTCTTTAATTTATAAAATTTCCGTAATTAATTTTTGCTCTTTTTAATTTGGGCAAGATCTTCGCCAGAATATTTTTTGCAACCTTTCATATCTATTGTGGTTCCGGGCGGGCTCTCCGTTCCCAATCTTTTTTGACAATTTCTCGCTTCGCAGGATCTCCTAAAAAAGGATTTCCTCACTATCCCTCTCGCAAGTATTTAGGTTAGCTAAACAGTTTTTTGCTAATACTAAATTTTGCTGTTTCAATATTGAAGCAAATAATGATTTTAAAAGCGCAATTGGTCTTTCGCTCACTACAAAATTTCTTCCCATTAAATTTATTTACGAATCTTTATTTGTTATCTGCAAAAAGGTGGTATTGATGTTCGCAAAATGTAACAACAAATAAAAAATAATTGATTGTAAAAAATTTTATTGGGGAATACGCAATGTCATAAATATTTGTTAACTTTATAAGTACAACTCAAAGAAACTTAAGTGTCATCTATCTACTTATTTAGTTACGATAGGGATAGAAGCGATTGAGGCCCCTAATCATATATTTTATTTATAATTTTAAATGGTTTATTATGAAGTTTCTACACTACATTTTAGCGGGCTCCTTTGTAGGATTATGTCAGTTGTTTGATTGGTATTATGAATTGAAAAGTCGTTTCTAATTTATTCTTATTACCTTGCTTTCGTAATTTTTAAGCACTTTTAATTTACTAATCACTCGTATTTTATGAAATTAAAATCTACTCTGTAATTCTTGGCATTTTTATTGCCTTGTGCAGTATTTGATTTAAATTTTTATAAACCTGTATTCTTATGGCACTTTTAAAATATTTCTTTGTCTTTTCAATTCTATCAATTTTTCATACTATCATACCTGAAAATTCCGTCACCATTATTATTGAAAACATCAAAGGCAACAATGGCACGATTCAAATAGCAGTTTTCGATAAGTCAGAATCCTTTCCAAAGGTTGGTGGTGAATACAAACTAATGCAGTACAAGCTCTCAGAAGGAAAGACAAAATTTGTAATTAAGGATTTGCCAAATGGAGAGTACGCAATTGCAATCCATCACGACGAAAATTCTGATGGAAAAATGAATACAAATATGATTGGAATTCCTAAAGAAGGATATGCATTCTCTCGAAATTTTAAGCCAAAGTTTAGTGCCCCTAAGTTTTCAGATTGCGCTATCAAAATAAATACTGATCAGAAGTTGAACCTCAAAATGATTTATTAAACCATTTTCGAATAATTTACTTTTTCCCTACTTCCTAAATGTCCTTTATAAATTCATCATACTCCAAGTAAAAATTTTCTAGACCTTCCATATTCTTGTAAAAGAAGTCGAATATTCGATCCCAATCTTGGCGATTGCTCACCTTAACTTGATCTAACTCGGTCCAAACTCTTGAAACTATTTTTTGAGTTTCCAGGTGGTAGTCGCGCTCAAAAACGAGATTTTTCACAAACTCTTCTTGTAAGATTGCTTTTAATGCTTCCAATTTTTCAAAATAAGCAATTCTTTTCTCTTCACTTTTGTGTTCTATATCGATAAGAACCTGAACTTTCTTATTATCCACAAAAAATTTGAAAGAAAAATCTTTGATTTTAGTATCATACAAAACCCATTTTCGCGGATATTTCTCTGCAAATGCTATCCAAAACTCTCGCTTCAACTTCTGATTTTCTTCTCTACTGTACACGGTTATACTTTTTATTTCATCTAAAATTCATTTTTTCTAACTTAGTCAAAAAATTGTGCTTTATGACTTTTGATGAATTTGTTCAATTAACTCCAAAAATAGCGAAAGTATCTTTGCCAGCAACGGAATCACATTTAAAAATGTCTCCTGTAGAAAGAAGAGTACA
>CBDUDY010000030.1:0-17985 GCA_965366055.1 uncultured bacterium | reverse complement strand
AAGAGATTGGTAAAGGCATTTTTGATATTACCGTTTTGGTCAAGAATGATGGTGCGGTGGATTTTGGTAATTGCCCATTTATACTTCAAATCGTCAAAATTAACGCATTGAAGTTCAGTCACATCTTGAAATTTATTTTTCTCGATAATCTTAGCCCACTTTTCGGGATTCTTATCGAGATTGACACCAATAAAATTATATGCTGGATATTTCTTTTTAAGATCAATTACCTTTTTATGAGCTTGCATCATGTGATTCTGAGCATTGTCAGTCCAAAAGAAAATGACAGTTTTTCCTTTTGGAAAAGTATTTGATGAGATAATTTTACCATCAACCGATCGAAGTTTTACTTCTGGCAAAATCTGATTGGTTTTTAATAATTGAATAGCAGAACCAATTTTGGTGATTTCGTTTTTCTGACTTCTATCAGTACTATAGCGATGATACACCTCCATAAATTTCTGATTTTTGGCCATATTTTGATCTTCCAAAAGATAAGTAAAGGCAATATTATTGAGAATTGTATTCTTAACTTTTTCGTTCTGAATCAGCGTATCTGCAATATTCATCTTATTGATATTGGTCTTTAATGACAAATCAGCATCGCTAAAATGATTGTGATAATTAATTACCGCCATATTGTTAAGCATATACGAAAGGTATTTTACAAAAGGCGAATATGCCGAAAGAAGTACATTGTTGAAATCTATATCCTTACGATATCCGTAGTAATTCTTTGGAAGTTGCTCAACCACATCTTTCCCAGTTCGAAGTTGGTGAATAATAGGATAAACTTCCTTTTTTGAATAATAAGGCATATCTAAAGCTGCTTTTGCAAAAATATCGAAATTTTCGCTCCACTTTATATAGGCTTTTTTGTCTTGATAATATTTGACGTTTTTGTCATGAACATCCTCGACTGCTTTTTCAAATTGAACTAAATTATAGTCCATCACATTGAGTAAATTGTCCCAATCGCGCTGATTACGCAAGTACATTTCCATCAAGAAATTATTCTTTTGCTCGCCACGTCCAGTAAAAACAATGGACTCATCAAAATCTTGAGCGTTGATAGAAACCAATATACTGTCATTTTTTTCAAAATAAACATATTGATATTCAGGCTCATGCACAAAACTATAAAGTCCGGGTGCCAGCGAATCAAACTTCTTAAAGAATCTGTTGTTTTCGTTTAATTTTAAAGTGTCAATAACTTTCGTGTCTTTGTACAACAGAACATACGGATTTTGCGGATTCTGAACCTCGCCTCCAAAATATGCGGTAAAGTCCTTTTTTCCATATTTTTCACTACAGGAACTGAAGGAAAAAATAGAAAATAGGGCAATGGAAAGTAAAAAAGTTTTGGAACTTCGTATGTTGGGTAAAGCTGTCATTACTACAAATGTATGTGTACTAGGCAGATTTAGCTGTTAATGCATCGTTAATTTACTTTTGTCTAATCTTACAAGTGGTTAAGGACAAAAAAGTCCTGAAAATTTTGTACTTTTGTGCGACTTTTTAATAAAAATATTTTAGATGCTATCAGTTAATAATTTATCGGTACAATTTGGCAAAAGAATCCTTTTTGACGAAGTGAACACTTCATTTGTTCACGGAAACATTTACGGAGTAATTGGCGCCAATGGTGCAGGAAAATCTACTTTTCTCAAAATACTTGCAGGTGACATGGATCCAACTTCTGGACAAGTGCACTTGGAGCCAGGAAAAAGAATGTCTGTTTTAAACCAGAACCACAATATGTTTGACGATCATACAGTATTAGAAACTGTTATGATGGGAAACAAAGAGCTGTTTTCTGTAAAAAAGGAAATGGACGATACTTACTTAAAGGAAGACTTTAGCGATAAAGATGGAGAAAGAGTAGGTGAACTTCAAGTAATATTTGAAGCAATGAACGGATGGAATGCAGATTCTGATGCCGCTTCTATGCTTTCTAACTTAGGAATTACAGAAGAGTTTCATTACGTGACCATGGGCGACCTTGACTCCAAACTTAAAGTACGTGTGCTTCTTGCGCAGGCTTTGTTTGGAAATCCTGATGTCCTTATTATGGATGAGCCTACCAACGATTTGGATTTTGAAACAATCGCTTGGTTAGAAGATTTCTTAGCAAATTATGAAAACACCGTAATTGTTGTTTCTCACGATAGACACTTTTTAGATGCTGTATGTACTCATATTTCTGATATCGATTTTAGCAAAATAAATCATTACTCAGGAAACTATACTTTCTGGTATGAATCAAGTCAACTTGCGGCAAAACAGAGAGCACAACAAAACAAGAAAGCTGAAGAGAAAAAGCAAGAACTTGAAGAATTTATTCGTCGTTTTTCTGCCAACGTAGCAAAGTCAAAACAAGCTACTTCTAGAAAGAAAATGATTAGTAAATTAAATATTTCTGACATTAAACCTTCAAGTAGAAGATATCCAGCGATTATATTTGATCAGGATCGTGAAGCTGGAGATCAAATACTTAACGTTCAAGGACTATCTGCATCAACCGATGGAGATGTTTTGTTTAAAGATGTGCATTTGAATATGGCAAAAGGCGATAAAATCGTCCTTTTCAGTAAAGACTCTCGTGCAACTACTGCTTTCTACCAAATTTTAAACGGCTACCAAGAAGCAGATAGCGGAACTGTAGATTGGGGAATTACCACCAATCAAGCATATCTTCCTGCAGATAATCACGAATACTTTGAAAATGATCTTTCTTTAGTAGATTGGTTGCGTCAGTATGCAAAGACTGAAGAAGAGCGTGATGAAGTTTTCATTAGAGGATTTCTGGGAAAAATGATTTTCTCTGGCGAAGAGGCTTTAAAAACTTCTAGAGTTCTTTCTGGTGGAGAAAAAGTACGTTGTATGCTTTCTCGCATGATGATGGAGCGCGCAAACGTATTAATGTTGGACGAACCAACAAATCACTTGGACCTGGAATCTATTACAGCGTTTAATAACTCGTTAAAGAACTTTAAAGGTTCTGTCATTTTCACCACTCATGATCATGAGTTTGCACAAACTGTAGGTAATAGAGTAGTGGAGCTTACACCAAATGGCGTAATTGACAGATATATGACCTTTGACGAATATCTTGATGACGATAAAGTACAAGAGCTTCGTATTAAAATGTACAAGACTAAATAAAATTAAAAAAACCACATTTCGCAATGTGGTTTTTCTTTTTAATAAATAATCGGGTTTTGATTAATTAAGAGTTAGCTAGTTAGTTATTCTTTGGCTAAATTTTTCGATTTGGTTAGAATCTGCTTTCGATTTGGTTAGAATCGGTTTTGGTTGGTAAAATCTTTTTGGTTGGTTTATTATATTGTATTTAGAGTTTTTCTATTTTTTACTGAACTTGCTAATTAGCCAGATAACTAATACTACAACCGCAATTACAAGGAAGATTCCAACTCCCATTCCGGCTTTAAATATTGATCCTATTGCTTCACAACTTGTTACTGTAAATAATACTACCATTAGAAGTAGTGCTCTGTTTATATATGTTTTCATAATGATAGTTTTTGTTATTTATTAATTATTGCGTTTTTCTCTGATGTAAAATTGCATAATTTTAACATGTATCGCTTTACATGATTTGTGAGAATACTTATATAATTTTAAATTACGACTTTTTAACGATTATGTCCTATATTATTCCGCACAAACTTTAAAGACGTTTTAAAAATTCCTACTTTTACCAACTCAACAAGCATTTATTATGACTCACAAAGTGCTGCTTAATTCCAAAGCAATCAATATTATCCTGCATCGACTGGCATGCGAATTAATTGAAAATCATTTAGATTTCAGCCAAACGATATTAATAGGAATACAACCTCGAGGAGCATTTCTCGCTGATCGATTAAAAGTTATTCTTCAAAAAGATTACGGAATTTCAGAAATTCAGCTTGGATATCTGGACATCACCTTTTTCCGAGATGATTTTAGACGAACCGACAAACCTCTTGAAGCCAACATTACTGAACTAGATTTTGAGCTAGAAAACAAGAAAGTCGTCTTTATAGATGATGTTTTGTATACTGGCCGAAGCATTCGATCTGCTTTGACTGCTATTCAATCTTTTGGAAGACCTTCAGAAATTGAACTTTTAGTCCTTATAGATAGACGCTTCAGCAGACATTTACCTATTCAGCCCGATTATCGTGGCAGACAAGTAGATGCATTTAATGACGAAAAGGTAAAAGTAAGTTGGGCTGAAACTGAAGATCAAGAAGACAGCGTTTTGTTAATCAATAATAAGAATAATTAAAAATGAGCGAACTAACAGTAAATCATTTATTAGGAATTAAATATATTACCAAAGAGGATATCAATCTTATTTTTGAAACTGCTGATCATTTTAAAGAAGTCATCAACAGACCGATAAAAAAGGTTCCATCATTACGGGACATTACTATTGCCAATATTTTTTTCGAAAATAGTACTCGTACAAAATTGTCTTTTGAATTAGCTCAAAAACGTCTTTCGGCCGATGTCATTAGCTTTTCTGCGGCACAGTCATCAGTAAAAAAGGGCGAAACACTTATCGATACGGTCAACAATATCCTTTCGATGAAAGTTGACATGGTCGTTATGAGACATTCTACACCCGGAGCAGCGGTATTTTTATCTCAAAACGTTAAGGCAAGTATTGTAAATGCCGGTGATGGCGCTCATGAACATCCAACTCAAGCCCTTTTGGATGCTTTTACAATTAGAGAAAATCTTGGCGAAGTAGCAGGAAAGAAAGTGGTAATTGTCGGAGATGTTTTACATTCGAGAGTTGCTCTTTCTAATATTTTTGCTCTACAAAAGTTAGGCGCAGAAGTTAAAGTTTGCGGACCAAAAACCTTGATTCCAAAGTATATTGAAAGTCTGGGAGTTACTGTCGAACCAAACTTGCGCAAAGCACTTGAATGGTGCGATGTTGCCAATATGCTTCGTGTGCAGAACGAACGTATGGATGTCAATTATTTTCCTTCTACAAGAGAATATGCTCAGCAATATGGCGTTGACAAAGCCCTATTAGACTCTTTAAATAAGAAAATTATCGTGATGCATCCTGGGCCAATAAATCGTGGAGTAGAGATTACGAGCGATGTTGCAGATTCTCAGCAGTCTGTAATTCTAAATCAAGTTGAGAATGGTGTTGCGGTTAGAATGGCTGTAATTTACCTTCTTGCTTCAAAAATTAAATAGATTATGAATACAGAAATTACAGAAAATGTAACTTTTGCCACAGCAGAAAATGAAACGATGGAGCAATGTGTGACTTCTATTTTGGCTTTCGCCGAAAGAGGAATCACAACACATTTGATTTTAAATTTGCTTTCAATCGAAGCTATAACCATCAAAAATCTAAAAAGTTTAAAACCACTAGCATCTTTATATAAGAAGGCAAAAAAATCTCTAGTTGTGGTTTGTCAAAATATTGATTTTACTGAAGTTCCCGAATATCTAAATGTTGTTCCTACTATAACTGAAGCAAATGACATTATAGAAATGGAGGATATCGAAAGAGATTTAGGTTTCTAAATCTAACAAATAATGATTCAAATGACCTAAAAATGAAGTTGACAATCTTAGGCTGTTATGCAGCAACACCGCGTACTTTTACCAATCCAACCTCTCAAGTGTTGGAAATTGCCAATCATACTTTTCTGATTGATTGTGCCGAAGGAACGCAAGTACAGCTAAGAAAGAATAAAGTCAAATTCTCTAGAATCAACCATATTTTTATTTCACACCTTCACGGTGACCACGTTTATGGACTTGTTGGACTCGTATCTAGTTTTATGTTATTAAAACGTCAGAACGATCTCCATATCTATGGTCCAAAAGGCATCAAAGAGATGATTACGTTGCAATTAAGACTTTCCGGCTCGTGGACATCCTACGGATTGTTTTTTCATGAATTAGAATCTTTAGAAAGTCAAATTGTATACGAAGATGATAAAGTAATTGTAAGTACAATTCCACTACAACATCGTATTTATACCAACGGATACCGCTTTAGCGAAAAACTGGGACTTCGAAAGTTAAATATCGACGCCGCACAAAATTTCGAGATCGACCCTCTTTATTACCGAAATATTACACTTGGAAAAGACATCACACTTGACAACGGAACGGTTGTAAGCAATAAAGACTTGACTTTCGAGGCAACTCCTCCCAAGCATTATGCTTTTTGTTCTGATACTCAATACACAGAAACTATCATTCCGTTGATTGAAGGAGTTGATGTTTTATACCATGAATCTACTTTTCTGAATTCGGAAGAAAAATTAGCCGAACTCACAATGCATAGCACGGCACAACAAGCAGGCAAAATTGCCAAAGCTGCGAATGTAAAAAATCTTATTTTAGGTCATTATTCAACTCGATATGAATCAATACTTCCGTTTCAAGAACAGGCAAGAATTGAATTCGAAAATGTGGAATTAGCCGATGATGGGAAGGTTTTTGAATTTTAGCAAATTATTGGTATTCAAAGTTTTAAGATAATTTAATTAAACAAAAAAAATAATCATGAAGGATCTTAATGATTACAGAAAATCGTACACAAAAGGAGATTTAAATGAGATTGATTTGAGCGACAATCCTTTTGAACTTTTTGAAAAATGGTTTCAAGAAACGGAATCCCAAATTGGAAATCTCGAAGTAAATGCGATGACCATCGCTAGCATCGGAAAAGATGGCTATCCAAAATCAAGAGTGGTACTTTTAAAAAGCTACTCAGAAGAAGGATTCGTGTTTTTTACAAATTATAAATCCGACAAAGGCCGAGCAATTGCCGAAAATCCACATGTTTGTCTATCTTTTTTTTGGGGATCTACAGAAAGACAAGTTATCATTAAAGGAATAGCCGAAAAAATAAGTGAAGAAGAATCGACTGCTTACTTTTTGTCAAGACCAAGAGGAAGTCAAATTGGTGCAATTGCATCGCATCAAAGTGAGAAGATAAGCTCTAGAGCAATTCTCGATGATGCCGTAAGTGAGATCGAAAAGTCTGATGCTCAACTAAGTCGTCCAGATGTTTGGGGCGGCTATATTGTTAGACCCGTTGAAATAGAGTTTTGGCAAGGAAGAGAAAATAGATTGCACGACAGATTCTTATTTGAAAAAGACGGACTGTCTTGGAAACACTCCAGATTAGCACCGTAAATTTCAAAATATTTAAATCGATCAAGAAAAAACTAAAAAAAAACTACGTAGTTTGTCGATTATATTTGCATTTAGTCCGATTTCATCGTATTCTTGTCATTAATTATTGAAGTAATTAGTTATTCTTTTTTTTAGATAGACCACCATTCCACAATGGTGGTTTTTTTATGCTCATTGATATTATATACAATTTAGCTCACTACAATCATTATAGGTAAAAAATTTTGGGGAATAAGACATTTTTTATTGATAAAATTATAATTTACGAGAGCATTGCACAAATTATTAATAATCAGATAAGTAAAGAAATTTTAATATTTTAATCTTAGAAATATTGCTAAATGCAATCTAAATTATTCCGTAAACTCAATGATGTCAAACAAATTTTTGCAAGATGCTTGACCTTAAAAGCTCCAATTTCAATAAAATTTCATAAGTTTATTACCAAATTATTCTTATCAGATTTTGGCATACAAAAAGCAAACCTTTCTCATAAGAAATAGCACTCCTATATGGCAGATATTAAAAAGTACAGATATATTGATCGTGAAAAGAGCTGGCTTGCGTTCAATGCAAGAGTTTTGCAGGAAGCGGCAGATCCGAGCGTTCCTTTACTAGATAGATTACGATTTTTAGGTATATTTTCTAATAATTTAGATGAGTTTTTCAGAGTTAGATTTGCCGCAATTCGCAGGTTAAGTCTTAGCGGAATTGCTTCAGAGAAAGTATTGGGTGGCGTTTCTGCTAAACAACTTGTAAAGGATATTACAGAAATCGTGATACAGCAACAGTCCGAAAGCCTTCGAATTCTTAATAATATTGAATCACAGCTTACTAAAGAGAATATCTTTATCATCAATGAAAAGGAAGTCTCGAAAGAGCAGGAAGTATTTATTCGTGATTTCTTTAGTCAGAAGGTAAGTCCAGCGATGGTTACTATTATTTTAAATGATTTAGCAGAATTTCCGCTATTGCTGGATACTTCGGGATATTTAGCAGTTAAACTTGTGATGAAATCCCCGAAGACGCCCGAAGAAATTACTCCAGAAATACGCTATGCAATTATAGAAATTCCGCGAACTTTAAACAGGTTTGTAGTTCTTCCAGAAAATGACGACAAGCAATCTATTATCATGCTTGACGACGTAATTCGGTATAATTTAAAGAGCATTTTCAGCATTTTTGATTATGAAAGCGTTAGTGCTCACATGATCAAAATTACTAGAGATGCGGAGCTTGATATCGATAGCGATATGAGCAAAAGTATCATTCAGAAAATTGCTACGAGTGTAAAAGATCGTAGAATAGGAGAGCCTGTTCGTTTTGTTTACGATCAATCAATAGAGAAAGATACGCTTGATTATTTTCTGACTCATATGCGAATTGATGCATCGGACAGCATTATTCCAGGAGGTCGATATCACAACCGCCGCGACTACATGAATTTTCCAAATTTAGGAAGATACGACTTGCAATATGCGCCGATAGTGCCTTTGCCAATAGAAGGTTTGAAAATGGACGGAAGTATTTTAAGCCGAATCGCCGAAAAAGATTTCTTGATTAATGCTCCATTTCAATCATTTTCGTACGTGATTAAGTTTTTGAGAGAAGCAGCTTTAGATCCGAAAGTAATAGCAATTAGAATTACAATTTACAGGCTCGCCCGAAATTCTCAAATTATAAGCTCGCTGATAAATGCAGCAAAAAATGGTAAGAAAGTTGTGGTTCAGATAGAATTGCAAGCGCGCTTTGACGAAGTTAGTAATATTTATTATGCAGAGCTGATGCAGACTGAAGGTATTGAAGTGATTTTTGGAATTAAAGGTCTGAAAGTACACAGCAAGATTTGTCTGATTGACCGAATTGAAGATGATAAAATTAAGCGATACGGATTAATTTCAACCGGTAACTTTAACGAGAATACAGCAAAAATTTATACGGACGTCACTCTTTTCACTAGTCATCCGAAAATTACAAAAGACATGTCTAAGATTTTTGACTTTTTTGATGTCAACTATCGAGTGCATCGCTACAAACATTTAATCGTGTCGCCACATTATACTCGCGGTGCTTTTTACCGACTTATCGACCGAGAAATTACGCATGCAAAGTCTGGAAAGAAAGCCTTTATAAAGCTAAAAATGAATAGTTTATCCGATTATGGACTTATTGATAAATTGTACGATGCGAGCAATGCCGGTGTGAAAATTCAGCTAATTGTTCGCGGAATATGTTCCTTAATTCCCGGAGTTAAAGGAATGAGCGAAAATATTCAAGCGATAAGTTGCGTGGACCGATTTCTAGAACATTCAAGAATATATATTTTTGGAAATAATGAAAATCCTGATGTCTTTATTTCTTCGGCCGATTTCATGAGCAGAAATATGGACGAAAGGGTAGAAGTGACTTGCCCTATTTATGATAAAGATATTAAATTAGAGCTTATTGATATTTTTAATATTGGATGGAAAGGAAATGTCAAGTCTCGCTATCATTCAGAAAAACTTGATAATAAATATAAATATAGAGGTAGTAAACCAGAATATAGAGCTCAGGAAGAAACTTATAATTATTACCGAGATCGACTAAATGTTATTACAGAGCCGATTTAATAATCGTTTATAAGCTAATTGTCTGGACAGCACGATTCGGTTTTAGCCCTGATAGAAACGGAAATCCCGCAGGCAAGAAAGCTTATTTTTTGCTGATAGAAAAGAGCGACCAAAGGAAGCTCCTTTTCTGGCATTGCAAAAATTGCTTTGTGCCGAGGAATTGCAGAGTATAGCAGGATTAGCTTCTTAAAATAAACAAAAAAATGCTTGAAAGTCTTTAGAAATTTGAGCTTAAAAATAGACTATGATTACGATTAAAAAATTTGCCGCGATTGATATTGGATCTAATGCCATGAGACTTTTGGTGAGTAATATTATTGAAGAAAAAGGGAAAGAACCTCAGTTTAATAAGAGTTCTCTAGTACGTGTGCCGATTCGTTTAGGACAAGATGCTTTTACGGTTGGCGAGATTAGCGAGGAGAATATTGAACGAATGATTGATGCGATGAAAGCCTATAAATTGCTAATGAAAGTACACCGCGTTGAGCGTTATATGGCTTGTGCAACATCGGCAATGCGTGAGGCTTACAACGGCAAAGAAGTGGCCGAAATCATTAGAGCCGAAGCAGATATCAACATAGACATTATAGAAGGAAAAACCGAAGCTTCAATCATTGCTGCAACAGATTTGCACGATATTATTAAATCTGAAGAAACCTATCTTTACGTTGATGTTGGTGGTGGAAGTACCGAATTCTCTTTATTTTCTAATCGAAAAATTGTTGCTTCAAAATCGTTTAAAGTTGGAACAGTTCGATTATTAAATGAAATGATTCATGATTATGTGTGGCACGAAATTGAAAAATGGATTCGATCTGCAACAGAACACTATGAAAAGGTAATAATGATTGGAACTGGTGGAAACATCAACAAATTATTCAAAATGTCGGGAAAATTGCAGCAAAAACCGTTGTCCTATATTTACTTGAATAACCAATATGCTATGCTAAATAATATGTCCTATGAGCAAAGGATTTCTGATTTGGCACTTAATCCAGATCGAGCTGATGTGATTATTCCAGCTTTGAGAGTTTATCTAAATGCGATGAAATGGAGTGGAGCTTCTAGCATCTATGTCCCAAAAATTGGACTTTCTGACGGAATAATAAAAGCGATGTATTACGATAAGATAAATTATACAATTATCTAATTTTAAGCAAATTATTAGTGTTTAATTAAACAGATAGTTTAATTTAGAAGTATAGTCCAAAAGTATTTTTTAACAATTCAATATCAGGATTTATTTCGTGTAATCTGTTGTAACGATCCTGATCTGTATATGCTTTTCGCACGGTCATTTCTTCGTTTACAATAACTTCAATATTTATATTGTGGTTTTGTAAATGTCCTCGGAGGTAACTTACTAATTTTCCCTTTTCTGACTCAAAATCAATCTTTGAACCTTGGTTAGGCAGTTCATAAGTTATATTGTGACCATCTACTTTGGGGTCATTTATAAGAAGTAAAGCCTCCATAATCTTAAAACCCTTATCACTTAGTCTTTGCGCATATTTGCCCCACAATACTCTTAAATCAATTTCAGTAAATTCTAAAGCAGGCAAATGCTCAACATTATGAACGACCGGTTTAAAGCTCTTTTCAAGCTCTTTTTTAGCTTTAATACTAGAAATTGAAAATGCAGAGGGCTGTTTTGAAAAGTCGGTCGCTGGAGTAGGTGCAACAGCTGCAGAAGGAACAGATGTTGGAACAGCTGGCTTGGGCGCTATTTCAGAAATAGGATTGGTAGTCGGAGCTACATTGCTGGAAGGATTTAATTCACTTGGAATTCCTTCGCTAACGATTTGTGGTGAATCGACTTCTCGATTTAAAACTCTTTTATAGAAATTTTTGGCTGGAATTATAAAGCCATCAACTTTTTTTTTTCTCCATCAAAGGTGATAGAGGCAAGTTGCATCAAACATAATTCTACTAACAAGCGCTGATTCTGACTCACTTTGAACTTCATATCGCAATCGTTTGCCATTGCAATTCCTTGCAACAGAAACTCAGCAGAAGCCTTTTTAGATTGTTCGAAGTAGGCTCTCTTAGTCTGCTCACCAGCTTCGATAAGTCCAATTGTAGCTGGAGTTTGAGAAACTAGCAAATCTCTAAAATGAGAGGCTAATCCAGAAATAAAGTGATGACCATCAAATCCTTTGCTAAGTACTTCGTTATACGAAATTAGCAAATCAGGAATCTTGTTTTCAAGAATAAGATCGGTAACATTGAGATACGTTTCATAATCAAGAACATTCAAATTCTCTGTAACAGCTTGACGTGTTAGGTTTTTTCCACAAAAAGAAACTACTCTATCAAAAATTGACAAAGCATCGCGCATTGCACCATCTGCTTTTTGAGCAATAATATGCAAAGCATCCTCTTCGTAAATGACTCCTTGACTGTCTGCCACTTCAGCAAGATGTTCTTTGGCGTCCTTAACTGTAATTCTCTTGAAATCAAAGATTTGACAACGTGATAGAATCGTCGGAATAATTTTGTGCTTCTCTGTAGTTGCAAGAATAAAAATAGCGTGTTTTGGCGGCTCTTCAAGAGTTTTCAAAAAAGCATTAAATGCAGCTGATGACAACATATGCACCTCGTCAATGATATAAACCTTGTATTTTCCTGTTTGTGGCGGGATTCTAACTTGGTCTATTAAACTTCTAATATCGTCTACAGAGTTATTGGAAGCAGCGTCTAATTCAAAAACATTAAATGCAAAATCCTCTTCAGGATCATCATATCCAGGTTGATTAATTTTGCGCGCTAAGATTCTTGCACAAGTAGTCTTTCCAACACCTCTTGGACCAGTAAAAAGCAATGCTTGCGCTAAGTGATTGGTTTCAATAGCATTAAGCAAAGTGTTTGTAATGGTAGATTGACCCACAACATCCTTGAATGTTTGAGGTCTATATTTTCGGGCAGATACGACGAATTGTTCCATAGTTTTTATAGGTGTACAAATATAGTTTTTATATCTGTGCTACAAAAGAGTTGTTTTTAATTAGCGTTGAATTTCCTCTAAATCTAAGTCCAAATAAGGTATATTCTGAATTTCATCTGCGGGAGCAACCATTATTGCCACGCAAATTTGATGATTGTTTATTTTTTGAAATTCAAAAGCGATTCCAGAATTTTCGACTGTAAAGTACGAAGTTTCTAATTGAGAATTTCTATTTTTCCACTTTCTGCTTAACTGAAGATTTGAATATATTTTCTTTATTTCTTGAAAATTCATGCCGGTGTGCACTCCATCTTTCGTTTTGAAATCTGCTGAAGTTATCCTAATTTTCTTTACAACTTGTCTACTCATATCATCTTCATAATATGTAATATAAACAGCAAGCGTTGATTTCTCTCCTGCAGCATCTATTTCATTTCCTTTCCACACTAACCAAGCTTTACCCATCGCAGCATCTGAAAAAGAAGGTCGACCAAATTTTTTTAATGTCGCCGAATCATCAAGAATAGCAGTATTTCCGATGGATTTTCCAGGAATTATTAGGAAGCTAGAATCAATTGCAGATTTTTCAGAATTGCTTTCTTGGTTATTATTAGTCGTAGAATTTACTCCGTTTTCAGTTTTGGAAATAGTATCCGAAATAACTTCTTTCTCTAAAATGTCCTTTCCTAGATCGCCTTTCTTAGTAGTGCAACTAAGAATTATCAAAGATGCTAGAAGTGCGATTTTATTCATCAGACGTGTAAATTATGAAAGTGCTTCAGCAATTTTCTCGTTTTCAAGCAAGTGAAGTAGAAGTTCTTCTTCTATATCGAGTCCGTTACTTTTGGTCAGGCATTCTTCGGTGTATTTTGCAATAGAACCACTTTCATAAGATGCTATCACACTTGGGTGAACATAATATTTTTTGCAGACACTTCGAGTATTTCCCAACTTCGAAGACACAGAATCAATCACTTCAATTACCTTTTTATTGCAATCGGTTTTTGTTTCAAATTGGCCAATATTTCTAAATAATGACAATGCATGTTTTGTTCCTGACCAAGCGCGGAAATCTTTTGCCGTAAAATCTTGTTCCGTAATTTGCTTTAAGTAATTGTTTACATCAGTTGAACTAACCGTATGATGACTACCGTCTTTATCATAATATTGAAATAAATCATACCCCGGAATCTCTCGACATTTCTTCACCAAATTCGCAAGCTTTTTACTTTTTAAATCAATTTGATGCTTAATTCCTTTCTTACCAATAAATTCAAATTTGACTGTATTACTATCAATTTGAACATGCTTATCGCGAAGGGTCGTCAATCCAAAGGAGCCATATAGTTTTTTATAGGCGTCATTACCAATTCGAATGCTTGTGTCTTCCATAATCCGAATAACCAATGCAATGACTTTTTCATAACAAAGATCTTTTCGATTAAGATCTTTGTCCACTTGCTCACGGATTTTTGGCAACGCAAGTGCAAATGAACGCAATCTATAAAATTTAGATTGGTTTCGCATTTTATTCCAATGCGGGTGATAGCGGTATTGTTTTCGACCTTTTGTATCTATTCCTGTAACCTGAAGGTGCGAATTCTCATATTTGGAAATCCATACATTTTCCCATGCTGGTGGAATCACAAGTGCACGAAAACGTTCCAAAAGTTCTTTGTCTGTCACAATCTCAGAATCGTTATCATAATATTTGTACGACTTTCCAGATTTCTTTCTAGTATACCCATTAACAGAATTGGCAACATATCTCAAACCTACCGCCTTTGCGGTAAGTTTGGGATCGCTGCCAATTTTTTCTAGTTTTGCTTGAAGCCTGTTCATAACAGTTTACTCTTCTTTTCTACCTTTAATACTTAATTCGTGCAATGTACGAGTAGCACTTTTCTCTCCAAAAGACATATCGCCCGCTACAAAAACTCCTAAATCACCTTTGTCCGATTTAATTCCGTAAACAGTCGCCTCGTCTCCAGGATCACTTTGGCCTTCATATCTGTAGATGTGCATAATTTCATAATTGTTTGGGCACTCTACAATATCGTTTTCTTTTAAATTATAATCTATTGTATAACCTTTTGCTTTTAATTCTTCTAAGGCTTTTGATACTGTGGCATAATGATACATGTTACTCATAATAATAGTTTTTTAATGGTTTGGTTTAATTTATTTGGTAAAAACTAAATTACATTATTTAAAAACTGATCTGTGACAAGAAAATGTTAAAGTAAAAAAGTCTTGCTATGATAGGTTGGAAAAAAAATAAGTTATCTTTGCCGCAGCAGACCGCCTTATCGCCGTTTTGAGCAATCAGAAAGGAGGAAAGTCCGGACACCACAGAGAAGCATAGCGGGTAACACCCGTCGGGTCATTTTTTCCTAGAAAGAATGATTTAGGACAAGTGCAACAGAAAGTATGTACAGGTAATGCTGTAGTGAAACCAGGTAAACTCTATGCGGTGAAATACCAAGTATATCAGCATTTAAGGGCGTCTCGTTCGTTGTTGAAGGGTAGGTAGTTCGAGTCTCGTAGTAATGCGAGATCTAGATAAATGATAGGGTATTGGTAGTAATACTGAGAACAGAATCCGGCTTATAGGTCTGCTTTTTTATAATAATGGCGATAATAATCTAGCAGTTTGCTCAATTAATTCCTGCCATTTTCCTCGAGAATTCCAAGCTCCGACTTCTAATTGTGTGGATTCTTTTAAGTCATCATAAAATATTTCGCTCATTTCTCTTCCAATTTCTTTATCGAAAACAACCGCGTTTACTTCAAAATTTAGTTCAAAACTACGCTGATCCATATTTGCTGTCCCAACAATCGAAACTTCTCCATCAATAACCATCGTTTTTGCGTGTACAAATCCTTTTTGGTATAAAAATATTTCCACTCCGGCGTCCAACAAAATTCCGTAATATGAACTTGCCGCCAAGTTTACTATTTTAGAATCAGAAATTCCCGGAACCAGTAATTTTACCGAAATACCACTCAATGCAGCGGTAATTAGCGCATTATTAATTGTGTTTCCAGGTATAAAATAAGGACTTGTAATTAAAATTTCTTTTTTCGCGAGCTGAATACTGCTCAGTAATGAAAACATAATCGAAGGTCGGTCAGAATCTGGACCGCTGCCTACAATCTGAACTAATTTGTTCGAATCTTTTGAAACTGCATATTCCGTTGGAAAAAATTCCTCCGTTGGTTGCAACTGCTGATTTGCACAGAAATTCCAATCACATAAAAATAGATATTGCAAGTAATTAATTCCAGCTCCAGCGATTTTTAAATGCATATCTCTCCAATACAATCCCGAATTATTCTCGTTATTGCTGTATTTGTCACTAACATTAATGCCGCCGACAAAACCAACTTTCCCATCTACAACAATGATTTTTCGATGATTTCTATAATTTAACCTATTTGCCAACATCAAAATTCGAACCTTCGAAAAGGCAAATGCTTCCACGCCATTATCTCGCAAATTTTTGACCATTCTTTTTCGTAGCGTACTACTTCCAAAATCATCATAAATAAACCGAACTTGTACGCCATTTGAAGCCCTTTCAATCAAAACTTCCTCGATCTGTTTTCCGATTATATCGTCTTCATAAATGTAATACTCAATGTGAATATGGCTTTTTGCTGACTTTAAAACCTCTAAAACTTCGGGAAATTTTTTCTCACCGTTTCTCAATACTTTTACTTCATTTTTCTCAGTCAGCGGACTCAAAGTATCGTTAAGAATAAGATTGGATAGAAATATTTTGTCTCCTAATACGTCTTTATGATTATCTGAAATTGCATTTGAATTTTTAAAAGATTTCTTTCGAAGCTTTACCAAAAGACTTTCATCTAAATTTAGCTTTTTGCTAAACATCTTTCGTTTGCTATAATTAATACCAATCGAAAAGTAGAATATAATTCCAAAAACCGGCGCTGTCAAAACCAACAGCAAGTAGGCAAGGGTTTTCGAATTATTATGGGTATCGTAAATTATCCTGAGACAGACAAAAAAGACTGCAATTCCGTAAATAACTTGAAGAATAAGAATCCATTTCATACTATAGCTGAGATTGAGAGATTTTGATAAAGCTTATCGCTTCAAAAAAGCGCTAAATATTATTTTATAAAAATAAGTAAAAAGCCCTTGACTTTGGATTTGTATCTTTGCTTTAGTCGAAAAAAGAATTGATATGAAAATAAGAATTGGAATTTTAGGATTAGGTGGAGTCGGTGGTTACTTCGGCGGACTTTTAGCGAAAGCTTACAAAGACTCAGATACTATAGAAGTAGTTTTCATTGCTCGAGGCGAAACGATGGAAAACATCAAGGATAATGGATTAATTATCGAAACTGATAACGATACTTTCACAGCTATTCCAAACGTTGTTTCAAATAATCCCAAAGAAATTGGTCGATTGGATTATCTCATTTGTGCTACCAAAACCTATGATATTGAGGAATCTTTGGAACCTTTACAGAAATGTATCAACGAAGAAACGATGATTTTGCCGCTTTACAATGGCATCGATGCCGGCGAGAGAATCGCAGATGTTTTTAAAGATAGCGAAGTTTTGATGGGCTGCGTTTATATCGTGTCGTTCATTGAATCGAAAGGGAAAATTAAAAAAGTTGGTCCAAATGAACAGCTATTTTTTGGCTCTGACGTCGCTTCTTGGAAGAAGATGCAGAAACTCGAAAAGATTCTTAAAGATGCCGAAATTCACGCGTTTCTAACCGACGAAATTGACAATACCATTTGGATGAAGTTCATTTTCATTTCTGCCTTGGCTTCAACAACGAGTTTTTTGAATAAAAACATTGGCGAGATACTGTCTTCTGATGATCATAAGCAGTTTTTTGTAGATCTTGTAGAAGAAGTTGCGATGATTGCGGCGGTCAAAGGCATCGATGTACCGCTTGATATTGCTGAGAATATGCTTGCAAAATTGGCCAAAAGTCCGCAAGATAATACATCTTCAATGCATCGAGATTATCTAAAAGGCAATCAGACAGAGTACAAGTCTCTAGTGCAAAAAGTTGTGGAAGAAGGTGAGAATTACGAAGTTGAAACTCCAAATTATAGAAAAGTTCTCGAAAAGATCAATAAGTAAAATTGGCATTTTTTTTATTTGGGCGTGTCCCTGCGGGCCAGGCTTTCCGCTCCCAATCTTTCTTGTAGCTTTTGCTCCGCAAAGCCACAAGAAAGGATTTCCACTTCAA
>CBDUDY010000029.1:0-18851 GCA_965366055.1 uncultured bacterium | reverse complement strand
GTTCCTCTAAAATCAGAGTTTACACGAACTCCATTTTTCAAAATTGGAATTCCTCTATATCCTCTAGACGCCATACTTTCGCGTTTGTTTCCGTAAGTTGCAAATGCATAAACTCCCGGAACGTTTCTTGTCGCATCATTTATGGTAAGCGCTCCCTGTTTTGCAATTAATGAACTTGATATTATCGAAATACTTTGAATTTGATCTTTCGCTTGAAGTGGTAATCTTGTCAAAGTTTCTAATTTTTCTGGCGCGACATTACTACGACCAAAAACTTCTACTTCCTTTAATTGACTGTTGATAAGAGATAGTACAACAGATAAATCGTTTGTTGCCTGATCGATCGTTACTGTGTAAACTTCTGGTTCAAAACCTGGATGCTCAACAATTACAGTATAAATTCCGTAAGGAAGACGTTCTACCAGAAATTCTCCCTTATTGTTGGATAGTAAAATTTGGTTATAATTTTCTATTCTTATCTCTGATCGCGAAATTGGTTCATTTTTAGAATCTGTAATTTGACCTTTAAGGATGCCTTGTTGTGCAAATGCTGCGGCTGTGGTTGCTAATGCAAGGGTTATTGTCGCTAAGAATTTCATATAAAATACATTGTGTTATTTAGACTTAATAAAAACAATGCAAAGGTAGAAGCAATTCTTACAATTTAAAACTATTCTAAATAAAAATAAAATTATATTATAAGTGCTTGAATTTTAGAACAATATGACTCAAGTCATAATGGTAAAATATTTAGCGAAAGCGAAAAGAAGTAAACAAGAAAATTAAAGACTGTTAGTATTTTAACATAAAAATTGCAATATAAAAACGAATATCGCTTTCGCGAAACAATTATTCCCAAATGTATTATCTCTTTGGCTGTTGCCAAAATAATATAGTATTGGCCAGCCAAAAATGAAATTTTTATAGTAAAATCGCTAGGAAAAGGTCAGTTTTTTAATTTTCTAAGTATAGACTAAAGTATGTTCTAATAATATAACACTAACAAGGAATGACTCTTGTGCAAAAAAAATTTAAGATCACGACAAGCTTATTCTGAAGATTTTCGTGCTTTGTGCTTCGTCCCAAAATAATTTTAAATTAGTTTGTTCGATTCTGCTCATCTTGATTTTTGATAGTTCTCTGATTCAAATTAAAGCTTTTTCCAAAATTGTATTGAACTCCAATGTGGAAATAACGCTGATCATAATAATTATTGTAAATGTTTTTTGTTCCGTTTACAGTAGAAATAAAGGAGAAGCGATAGCTTTGAAAGACATCATTGCCATTAAAACTAAGAGTCAGTTTTTTATCCAACATCATATACTTTAAAGATAAATTTAAGATATCTCCTGAAGAATTTGTGTCTAAGTCAGAAATTCCAACTGTATCAAAGCTGTAATAAAAACCAGTTGTAAGCGTCTTACTTTTATTTAAAGTCAAATCTCCTAGAAAAGTGATAGTTCCCTGCCATCCACTAATTGCTGCAAAAGTCTCTGGAATTGCAGCATAAGAATCGCTGTGGAAGATATTTAGAGTAGACGTAAGATTTAACCAATTTATAGGTTTAAAGGTATAACTACTATTTAACGTAAACATTCCTGATTCTAAAACATTTAAAGGAATGACTTGTTGAATATTAGTTGCGGGATCACTTAAGGTCACTTGAAAAAAGCCATCGGATAATTTATAGTATGAAATATTTGTTATTAGCTTGTGTTTGTAACTATAACCAAATTCAATATTATTACTAAAGGAAGGTTGCAAAAAAGGATTTCCTTCGGTAAAGACATAAGGATTGGAAATTATTCTGAAAGGGTTGAGATAATGATAAGAAGGCCGCCCTATTCTAGTGCTATAATCTAAACTAAAAGTGTGATCGTCAGTAGCTTTATATGACACATAAATAGTTGGAAACAACTTAGAATATTCCTTTATATTAGTTTGATTTATAGTTTTTGAAAATCCTGATGTTTGAGTAAATTCATATCTCACACCAACTTTCGATTCCCATTTTGCTGAAAGTTCTTTACTAGCAGAAAAGTATACCGCCTGTGTGTTTTCTTTGTAATTAAAATCATTTGAGAGATCTAAATTTAAATAATCAATGTTATCCACAATAGTATAGTACTTCGAAGTATTATTAGTTTCGACAAAAGATATTTTCCCACCATAATTAAGATTTATCCATTGCGTTGGATGTTCCATATCCAAATTGACAGAATAGTTTTTAGTATCTTGAATTCCCCCACTTCGCGCAGTTTCTAGATTACTATCAATTGGTTGAAAGTCCGGAAAGTACAGTCCACTATTAAAAGCTCTACCCGAATTATTTTTAAAATCGAAATAATCAACATCAAAAGAAAGTTTACGACCAATTGTATCTATATCGTACAAAACATGGTAATTGAAACTATTCATCTTTAAATTTCGAATATCGCGAGCTTTTGTAAAAATTAATGAATCCAAAGCTTTAGTTGCAACAGAATATATATCTGTTTTATCAATTTCTTTTATCGTTAGCTCATTCTTGCTAAAACTGTATGAAAAGCCCGTCGAAATTTTAGTGTTGATTTTGTAATCAAGTGCCAGTCTTCCCGCATAACCATCTCTAAAATCGCGACGATTGCTCTCTTCTTTCCAGATTGTGACAGGATAAAATACTTGGCTAGTTTCTTGAGGACCGTTGGATCCATTTAAGTAATTAAAAGCCGAATTTACTTGCAGCTTTCCTTTTTGGAGATTGAATGATCCTCCTGTAGATTCTGTGTCATAAGACGATTGCTTGTATATTGCCCGAACACTCCCGTTCCAAGCATCTTTCCTTCCTTTTTTGGTTACGATATTTATAAGTCCCGAATTTCCCTCTGCACTATATTTCGCTGGAGGATTTGCTATTACTTCTATGCTTTTGAGGTCATCGGAGCTTAGAGATTTTAAATAATCTGCCAATTCAGCGCCAGAGAATTTTACTAATCTGTCATCAATCATAACTAGCAAGCCACCTTTTCCAATCATAGAAATCTCATCATTGTTAATTTTTATTCTTGGTGTCAGTTGTAAAGCATCAAAAGCATTTCCGCCAACTGCCATTGTTGAATTCTCAACGTTAAAGACAATTCGGTCAACTTTTCGTTCGAATAATGGTTTAGTATTCTGAACAACAATTTCTTGTAATACATTGGTTTTTGATGCGGTAATTGTTTTCAGATTTAAGTCTGAATCCACAGCTAATATAGCGGAGTAGATTTCTTGCGAAAAATATTTTATGTGAAGTCTATAATTTCCTTTCTGAATATTATCCAATAAAAACTCACCTTTCTCACTTGAAATCTCTGCTTTTACCAAGATAGAATCCAAAGTTTTTAATGTAATTTCAGAATATTCAAGTGGCGAGTTTTGATCGTTGACTATTTTCCCGTTTATGGAGTATTGCGAGTATCCAGAAAAAGAGACGAAAAGTAATAGCAGTAGAAGTTTATTCATATAATTAAAGTGCTAAAAATAATGTAGTATGTTTTCGAATTATCCGTCGTAAAGCCATCTTCATATTCAAATCGATTTTTGGTAAATCTAAAATAATGTTGGCGAAATAGATAAGGGTTTTACCACATTATATACTTGAGAGTGATTTATTGCTTTTGTTTCAAATAACTCAAATATTCTTTTATTTTAAACGTCGAGTTAAACCATAAAAGAAAAAACACAAACAACATCCTGAAAAATCCCACTTAGATCGAAATAACATCAACGGTGGTTTCGTATATCGAAAATGTCTTTTAAATTCTAGATAATAGTTGTGTGCAAAGGACGAAATGGACATTACTATAAAATAATACTATTAGGAGTACATTTTTTAGAGTTGTCTAAAATGTAACCTTCTTCCCGCTATAAATTTGTACTTTTGACTTTTAAAATAATATTACAATGACACATTCTGCAGAGAACTATCTAAAAACTATTTACCACTTATCTCAAGCAAATCCCGATGGCGTTTCAACAAACTCTATCGCAGCAATGCTAGATACTAAAGCGTCTTCGGTTACAGATATGGTGAAGAAATTAGCCGAACGTGAATTAATTCTTTATCAGAAGTATCAAGGCGTTGTTTTGACCGAAACAGGAAAAATGGCTGCAAAAATGATCGTGCGCAAGCATCGTTTGTGGGAAGTTTTCTTGGTAGAAACATTAGATTTCTCTTGGGATGAGGTTCATGAAATTGCAGAAGAATTAGAACATATCAAATCTGAAAAATTAATTGATAAACTCTCTGCTTTTCTAAATCACCCAACTTTAGATCCACATGGAGATCCAATTCCGAATTCGAAAGGGGAGATTCCAACTGTAGAAAAAAAGTTATTGTCGGAAATTGAAGTTGGAAAAAGTGCCGTTTGTGTGGGTGTCAAAGATACATCTACGGCATTTTTGAAATATCTCGATAAAAACGGAATTGCCTTGGGTGAACAGTTCAAAATTCTTTCCAGAGAAGAATTTGATGGATCAATGTCTTTGCTTGTTGGAGGCCAAGAAATAACGATTTCGAACAAAATTGCCAATAACTTATTTGTAAAAAAGAACTAACAATATTGGAATTTTTTTAAGGTTGTGAGTAATTTGCATTACTATAAGCTGACGACCTGTTTTATTCTTTTACGAACAATATAGCATCGAATGAAAATTTATTAAAGCTAGTCGTCACAGAAAATCTTACTTAAACCTTAACACAAGAATAGCAATAGAAGATTGGATAGAATTCGTTCGGAGAAAGCCAAAAAAAAGATCAACGAATTGAATTGAAATACTTCAAAACTATTCATTGATCTGTGAGATTCTTCGATGTCATTTCTGGCAATTTCTTATCTCCATTTTTATTTACCTAAAAGTACAACTTCATTTATTGTTACTTCTGTAACAAACTTTTTATCTCCATTTTTATCGTCGTAAGTACGATGAGTTAGTTTTCCATCGACAGCGATTTCTTTGCCTTTCTTTACAAACTGCTCGATGATTTCGGCTATTGGTCCCCAAGCGGTCAAGCGATGCCATTCAGTTTGTTCGACTTTTTCGCCTTTAGCATTTTTATAATGTTCGTTTGTTGCAAGGGTAATTGTGGCTAATTTTCTTCCTCCTTCAAATGTCTTGATTTCTGGATCGTTTCCTACGTGTCCAATCAATTGTACTCTGTTTTTTAGATTATTCATGGCGTGTAAATTTTAGTATTATTATGGCTTTTACTTATTTTATTCTAGTTTTCTAAGACTGTTTTCCCAAGAGCATTAACTCGTTTATAGTTACTTCTGTAACAAATCTTTTTTCTCCATTTTTATCATCGTAACTGCGGTGCGAAAGCTTTCCTTGTATGGCAATTTCCTTGCCTTTGGTAATATATTTTTCTATAAGTTCGGCAGTTGCACCCCAAGCCGTTAATCGATGCCACTCCGTCTGCTCAACTTTTTCTCCCTTTGCGTTTGTGTAATGATCGTTGGTAGCGAGTGTGATGTTGGCCAATTTTCTTCCTCCTTCTAATGTTTTGATTTCTGGATCGTTTCCTACGTGTCCAATCAACTGTACTGTGTTTCTTAAATTGTTCATGGCGTGTAAATTAAATTGTTATTATTTGTTCGTGATGATTGTTATTTCAAATCAACATTGCAAAGATGTAGCTACTTCCAAAAGCTAATCGGTTGAAAAACAATTAATTTCGTTTGTTATTGCTTGTAAGCGTTTGTAAATGGAATTAGATTTTTTATATTTGTTAAAAAGATAGATGCAGACTAAGATTAATAAGGTTGAATTACGAAACTTACAAATAGAAGATTATAAAGAGTTAAAGACTTCAATGATGGAGTCTTACGCTGAAATGGCTGAGAACTACTGGCGCGAAAAAGATATTGAAGTTTTACTTCGAATTTTTCCAGAAGGTCAATTGGTGATATTAGTGGATGATGTAGTCGTAGGATCTGCCTTGTCTCTAATCGTTGATGAAAAAATAGTTAACAAATCACATAATTACAATACCATTACGGGTAATTACACATTTTCTACTCATAAAGAAGATGGAGAAATTCTGTACGGAATAGATGTTTTTATTCATCCCAAGTATCGAGGACTTCGATTAGGTCGAAGATTATACGATGCTCGAAAAGAAATTTGCGAGAATTTAAATCTAAAAGCGGTTGTATTTGCAGGACGTATTCCTAGTTATTTACAATACGCAGAAGAATTTACGCCCAAAGTTTATATTGACAAGGTGAAACAAAAGGAGCTTTATGATCCTGTCCTTTCTTTTCAACTCAGCAATGATTTTCACGTGGTACGTATTATGAAAAATTATCTGGAAGGAGATAAAAGTTCAAAGGAATTTGCAGTATTGCTTGAATGGAATAACATTTATTATGATGAAAGTCCTAAAATTATAAATGTTGCCAAAGATATAATTCGACTTGGATTAATTCAGTGGCAGATGAGACCTCTTAATAATCTTGAAGAATTTTTTGAGCAGTCAGAATTTTTTGTTGATGTTGTTTCTGGCTACGGTTCAGATTTCGCATTATTTCCAGAGCTATTTATTGCGCCCTTGATGGCAGATTACAATCATATGCAGGAGGCAGACGCAATTAGAGAAATTGCCAGGCATACGGAACAAATTAAAAAACGTTTTCAGGAATTCGCAATTTCTTATAATATAAATATCATTACTGGAAGTATGCCTTTTCTTGATGAAGATGGACATTTATATAACGTTGGATTTCTTTGCAAAAGAGATGGTACTTCGGAAATGTATACCAAAATTCATATAACGCCAAACGAAGTTAATCATTGGGGAATGCAGGGCGGATCCAATATTAGAACTTTTGATACCGACTGTGGAAAAATTGGAATCATGATCTGCTACGATGTCGAATTTCCCGAGATGGCTCGACTTATGGCAGACGAAGGAATGAATATTCTTTTTGTCCCATTCTTAACCGATACTCAGAATGGCTATACGCGTGTAAAAATTTGTGCCCAAGCTCGTGCCGTAGAAAATGAATGCTATGTTGCAATTGCGGGTTGCGTCGGTAACCTTCCTAAAGTTAATAATATGGATATTCAGTACGCACAAACCGCTGTATTTACGCCGTCTGATTTTGCGTTTCCAAGTAATGGTATCAAGGCTGAGACCACTCCAAATACTGAGATGACACTTATCGTGGATGTTGACCTTAGGTTGCTAAAAGAGCTTCATGAGTATGGAAGTGTCCGAATACTTAAAGACCGCCGTACAGATTTGTATCAAATAAAAAAGAAATAAATCATGAAGACATGTCTCGAATGTGATGAAAAAATAATTGGTAGGGAAGACAAAAAATTTTGCAGCGATGGCTGCCGCAATGCCTTTAATAATAAAATAAATAAGGATAGTAATAATTATATGCGCAACATCAATAATAAATTGCGCAAAAACTATCGCATTTTATTGGCTATAAATACCGATCAAAAAATCAAAACTTCGAGGTCAAAACTTTTAAGCAAAGGTTTTGATTTTGAATACTTTACCAATATCTTGCGTACAAATACAGGAAATACTTACTTTTTTCTTTATGATCAGGGTTATATGCTTTTAGACAACGATTTTGTAGTTATTGTCAAAAAGGAATTGCATTAAAATCTATCTAAACATTGTCTCATGAAAAACAGATTTGCCCCGATTATCACTTTAGTTGTTTTTACAATTGTACTCACAACTGTTTATTTTTCGATGATGCCTCATTGGTATTCTGAAGATCTTGCACCACTTTCTGACTTTTCTGTGAAGCGAGCTGTCGAACATATAGACATTATCGCGGAAAAACCGCATTACGTAGGTTCAGAAGCGCATAACGATGTTGAGCTCTATCTTCAAAAAGAACTTCGCGAATTAGGTCTGACGACAGAAATACAGGAAGGAACAACATTATCTGATTGGGGAAATCTTGTAAAATCTCGGAACATCATTGCGAAAATTAAAGGGACAAATAACAGCAAAGCTTTGATGCTATTGTCGCATTATGATAGTGCACCACACTCTTATTCTCATGGAGCAGCTGACAATGCTACTGGTGTCGCAACAATTCTAGAAGGGGTACGAGCGTTTCAGCATAATAAAAAGACGAATAAAAATGATATTATAATACTCTTTTCTGATGCTGAAGAATTGGGTTTAAATGGAGCTGCACTATTTGCCACAAATCAAAATTGGGCAAAGGAAGTTGGGTTGGTTTTAAATTTTGAAGCGCGAGGTACTGCTGGCCCAAGCTATATGCTAATGGAGGTAAATGATGGTAATGCCGCCATGATTAAAGAATTTGCTGCTGCAAAACCAAAGTATCCTGCAAGTAATTCTCTTATGTATAGCATTTACAAAATGCTTCCGAACGACACGGATCTGACCGTTTTTAGAGAACAGGCAAAAATCCCTGGATTTAATTTTGCATTTATTGATGATCATTTTAATTATCATACAGCGCAAGACGATTCAAAACATTTAAGTCATAATTCCGTGGCACACCAAGGATCTTATTTGATTCCATTGATGAATCATTTTGCAAATGCCGATTTAAAAGCGCAGAATTCTTCTGATGACGAGGTGTATTTTAATACTCCTTTCTACTTTTTTCATTATTCATTTTCATGGAATTATGTTCTTTTAGGAATTACAACAATAATCTTCCTATTCCTGCTTTTCGTTGGAATTGGCAAGAGAGTTTTGGTGCCTTCAGAAATTGGAAAAGGATTTATTCTCCTTATTGCGACATTGCTCGTGGTTGGATTGTCATCATTTTTACTTTGGAGGTTTATCCTCATTATATATCCAGAATACTCAGAGATTCTCCAAGGATTCACTTACAATGGACATAGTTATATAGTAGCTTTTATATCCTTAAGCGTTGCAATTGCGTTCTTATTTTACGGACACGCCAAGTCTGAAGCGATTATTATTAATTATTCTGTAGCGCCAATTTCAGTTTGGATTCTCATCAACTTAGGCTTGGCAATCTTTTTGCCAGGAGCAGGATTCTTTATAATACCAGTATTTTCTGCATTGCTAATGTTTGGATTTTTCGTTATTACCCAAAGATCAAGTCTTACAATTAATTTACTTTCAGCGATTCCTACGTTAATTATTCTGGTTCCATTTATCGTTTTATTTCCAATTGGTTTAGGTCTTAAGATTTTATTTGCTACTTCTATATTAGCATTTTTAGTGTTTTCATTGCTACTGCCATTACTTGGAACATTTACTCAAAAATGGATTTGGTCTGCAGTACTTTTTATAGTTGCATTTGGAGCTTTGATGCATGCACATCTTAATTCTAGTTTTGGAGATTCTACAGCAAAGCCAAATAGTCTTCTTTATGTTTATAATGTAGAAACAGATAAAGCAGTGTGGGCTTCTTATGACAAAATTTTGGATGATTGGACAAAGATTTATATTACTGACAGCATTCCTAACTCAAGATTCTTGTCAGATTATCCTCTTTTCAGCAAATATAATTCAGAGATCTTGTACACTTCCGAGGCTTTGGTGCGTAATATTCCTGAACCAACTGTTGGTTTCGAAACTGATTCGATAGTTGGAAATAATAGATTTCTAAAGATAAGAATTGCACCAAATCGGAGAGTAAATAGGATTGATATTTTTGCAAATGAAAATCTAGAATTTCGAAATTTCAAAGCAAATAATGCAACCGCTTTAGGACAGATAGGAGCGATCTATCCTAGAAAAGGAAAAAAATTGTTGAGTTACTACGTCGTTGATAATGATCCTCTAGTTTTAGATTTTACTATAAATAAAGATGCCGTATTGGATATGTCGATGATGGAATCGTCTTTTGATTTGATGACAAATCCATTGTTTGGAATGAGAAAAAGAAGCACTTGGATGATGCCAAAACCATTTATCTTAACAGATGCTGTTGTTCAAATAAAGAAAATTAATCCAGTTCCACGATTATATGTTCCGCAATTAAGTCCAGAATTAAGACTTAGAGCAGCAGATAGAAACGACACAATTCGAGACATGGATAATATTCCGATACAAGTTAATTCTGAACTTTAAAATGTTACAATGAAACAATTAAGTATTTTAGGATGCGGTTGGCTGGGATTACCGTTGGCAAAATCATTCATCGAAAAAGGTTGGTCTGTAAAAGGGTCAACAACATCTCATGATAAAATTGCAGTTTTAAAGGAAGCTACAGTAATTCCATATCAAATAGAACTTTCTCAGTCGAAAGTTACTGGTGAATTTGAAAATTTTCTAGAAGGATCAGAAATATTAATTATCAATATTCCACCACAGATAAAAACTTCCGAAGGTCCTTTTGTCGAGAAGATGAAAGTGCTTATGCCGATTATTAAATGTTCGACAATTTCCAAATTGCTATTTGTAAGTTCAACTTCGGTATATTCTGATAAAAATGAACTTGTCACCGAAAATACAAATCGCGAAGCTTTAACCGAATCAGGAAAGCAGTTGATAGAAACAGAGGAATATTTAGAAAGTTTAGATTTCCTGAAAACAACAATCGTTCGTTTTGGCGGACTAATTGGAGGTGGTAGAAATCCCGCTAAATATTTAGCAGGACGTAAAGGAGTCGATAGTCCGAACGCCGCGGTAAATCTGATAGATCAGCAAGACTGCATTGGAATTATCCAAACTGTCATCGAGAAAGGAGCGTGGGGTACTTCGTTCAACGCTGCCACTCCAGATCATCCTTCAAAAGAAGAATATTATAATAAGAAAACTGTAGAAAGTAATTTAGAACCCCCTTCTTTTGATTACTCAAATCTTGAAACTGGAAAAATAATTTCTTCAGAAAAGCTAATCAAAGAACTCGATTATCATTTTAAAACCACCAAACTATAAAGAGAAAATTCCGATCAAAATCAGGATTTTTTGTTAAATATAGCGAGCTTAATTAAATGTCCCTAGTTATAAATATAGTGGCGAAAAGTCCCGTTGTACTCGATTTAATATTTCCACAATTTTCTAAATAAGAAATAGAAGCTTATGCAAGTTCCAACAAATTGCATTTAAAACAAAAAATCCCAGCGCAAGCCGGGATTTTTTTATAATTATAACTAGAAGTTATTACCAGATTTTAACTCTATCTGCTGGTTTCAAATACATACCGTCACCTTCTTTGATATTAAATGCCTCGTAAAAAGCATCCACATTTTGAAGCGGTACAAATGCTCTAAACATTCCAGGAGAATGCGGGTCTGTTTTTACTTGAGATTTAATCGCTTCATCTCTCATTTTCGTACGCCAGATTGTAGCCCACGAAATAAAGAAACGTTGTTCAGCAGTAAGTCCATCAATAAGTGGCGCTGGTCCATTTTCTGCTAAGAATAACTTAAGCCCATCATAAGCAGAATTTACTCCACCAAGATCTCCAATGTTTTCTCCAAGTGTAAATTTACCATCTACAAATATTCCAGGTAACGGCTCAAGTGCACTATATTGGTCAGCAAGTGCTGTTCCTAAAGCTGTAAATGCAGTTAGATCTTGTTCTGTCCACCAGTTTACTAGATTTCCATCAGCGTTGTATCTTGAACCTGAATCGTCAAATCCATGAGAAATTTCATGTCCAATTACAGCACCGATTCCGCCATAGTTTACAGCTTCGTCAGCTTGGTAATTGTAGAAAGGTGGTTGTAAGATCGCTGCTGGGAATACAATCTCATTAAATGATGGATTAAAATAAGCATTGACAGTTTGTGGAGACATTCCCCAACGGTCTTTATCAACTGGCTTCTGTAAGTCGGCGATATTTTCTTCATATCTCCATTTTGAGTAACGTTTCATATTATCAAAATAATTTCCGTCTTTTTCAGTACTTACAAGGACAAGTTTAGAATAGTCTTTCCATTTGTCAGGATATCCAATTTTGATTCTTGATTTATGAAGTTTCTCGATAGCGCTTACTCTTGTTTCAGGGCTCATCCAAGTCAGATTGTTGATTCTATTTTCAAAAGCCTTAAAAACATTTTTGATCATCTTTTCTGCTTTTACTTTAGCTTCAGCAGGAAATTTTTTCTCAACATAAAGTTTACCTAAAGCTTCTCCAACGGTTCCGTTTACAACTTGCAAGGCGCGCTCTTCACGTGGACGTTGTTGCATTGCTCCAGTTAAAGTTTTTCCGTAAAAGTCAAAGTTTGCATCTTCAATGTCTGTAGAAAGTATGCTCGCAGATCCATTTAGAAGTGTCCATTTCATATATGCTTTCCAAGCTGCAACATCACCTTTGCTAACAATTTCTTGAAATGCAGTCATGTATTTTGGTTGAGAAACGATAAGTGTATCTACTTTTCCCACTCCAACACCAGTCAAATATGTATTCCAATTAATGGCAGGAGTCAATTTTTGAAGATCAGCAACAGTCATTGGGTTGTACGATTTTCTGCGGTCTCTTCTTTCCACGCGGTCAAGACGAGGTGCAGACATAGCTGTTTCTATAGCGAGAATTCTTTCAGCATTCTTTTTTGCAGTAGCTGGATTATCTCCTACAAATGCAAGCATTTTTGCTACGTGTTCTTGATATTTTGCACGTTTTTCCTTAGAATCTGCATCTTCAGACATATAATAATCACGATCTGGCAAGCCTAGAGAACCGGGACCTACATACAAAACATTACTATTACTATCTTTCGCATCTGGACCAACATAAACTCCTAAAAATCCTACACCACCAATAGGCTCCATCTCAATTAATAATTTCTGTAAATCTTTTGCGTTTTTTACAGCATCAATTTTCTTGAAGTAAGGTTTTAATGGAGAGATTCCAAGTTTATTTCTTTTGGTAACATCCATTACAGATTCAAAAACGATAACTGCTTTACCCTGATCTGTAGTCGCAGAATACGCATGATTTGCAGCTGCTTCTTTCAATATAGCAAGAGCATCTTCATCTGTACGTTGTCTAAGTTCGTCAAAACTTCCCCAACGTGTTCTATCTGCGGGAATTTCAGTTTTGTCAAACCATGCACCATTCACATATCTGAAAAAGTCATTTGAGGCTTTGCTCGACTTGTCCATATAGGAGATATTAATTCCAGGCTCTGCTTTCGCTTTTTCCTGTGCAGTAGCGCTAGAAATACCAACTAAAATTGGCAGGGCGAAAAGTAAATTTCTTTTTAAAAATACGCTCATAGTTACTTTAAATTTTTATTAGTTTTACAAAAATAAGAATAAATTTCACTTATTCTAATAGTTTAACTTTGGGTTAAATGTCTGGCGTTACGCAAGCTATTTCGTACTTTTGCAAAAATATTTTATCATGTGGAAATTTTTGAAGAAGTACAAGATTTTTTTTGGAACTATGTTAGTCGTTTCGGCGGTTACACTTACACTTTTTTACAGTGCACTAACGCCACAGAAATCTCTTCCCATCTATAATCCATCAATGGTTAATCCTGAATTGGTAGACACAACAATTCAATATGTTGCTAGAAATCATACCATCGGAGATTTTTCATTTCTAAATCAGAATGGAGAAACAATCACTCAGGCGGATTACGACAATACAGTTTATGTGGCTGATTTCTTTTTTACCACCTGTCCTACAATTTGTATTGCAATGACTGATAATATGGTCCGAATCCAAGAAGCTATCAAAGGCGATAAAAATGCAAAACTTCTTTCATTTTCAGTTACGCCCGATATTGATAGCGTACCGGTTTTGAAGAAATATGCTATAGAAAAAGGAGTTATTGACTCTAAATGGAATTTGCTGACAGGTGATAAAAAAGAAATTTATACGCTTGCGCGAAAGTCCTATCTTGTGGTCAAAGAAGGGAAGCCAGAAGAATTATACGACATGGTTCACACCGAAAATTTTGTGCTCGTGGATCGGAAGAAGAGAGTTAGAGGTTTTTACGATGGAACTAAAACTGAAGATGTTGATCGATTGATTGAAGATCTCAAGTGGTTATCCTCAAGAAAGAAAAATTAGAATTATTCAGTTCCCTTTGTCAACTATAATCCGTACTTTTGCGCTTATTCAATCTAAATAAACGTTGAAAACTACAATAGATCATCTTAAAATTGGTGACCATGCCACAATCATGGAATTCGATGTTGACAGCATTCCTCTCAAATTATTAGAGATGGGTTGCCTGCCAGGAAATCTGGTCGAATTAATTCAAATTGCTCCTTTTGGAGATCCTTTATACTTGAACATAAATGGCTCACATTTAGCCATTAGAATCGAGACCGCATCGCAGATTACTGTCGATGTGCATCCCAAATAGACTTTATAATGAGCGATCATCATATCAAAATTGCCTTAATCGGTAATCCAAATACCGGAAAAACATCTGTTTTTAATCAACTTACTGGACTTAATCAACAAGTTGGAAATTATCCGGGCATCACAGTCGAGAAAAAAATTGGAAAATGTAAGCTTGCACCACACATAAAAGCTGATATTTTAGATCTTCCAGGAACTTACAGCCTTAACGCAAGTTCGATGGACGAGAATGTTGTTATTGAGCTGTTGCTAAATAAAAACGACCCTAATTTTCCAGATGTCGCAGTTGTGGTTTCGGATGTAGAAAATCTAAAACGAAATCTACTTTTATTTACCCAAATTAAGGATTTACAAATACCAACTATTCTTGCCATTAATATGGCAGATAGAATGGAATACAAAGGAATTTCGTTAGATATTCCACACCTCGAAAAAGAATTAAAAACTAGAATTGCACTTATAAGCTCTCGAAAAGGATACGGAATAGACAAATTAAAACAGCTTATTCTTGAATACGAAGAACTTTCAGTTGAACCTTGTTTAAATGCTTCAAGCATTGATCCAGAATATTTTCAAAAATTAGCCAAAGCTTTTCCAAATCAGCTTTTATATAAATTATGGCTGGTTATTACGCAAGACGTTAATTTTTTAAATCTTGATCGTAATGAAATACGAAGCAGTTTTACAAAATCACACTCCGATTTAAAACGACTTCAGCAAAAAGAAACAATCAAGAGGTATCAATTTATCAACGATGTTCTTAAAGTTGGACAAACCATTAATCTGGAAACAGCAAAGGATTTTAGAATTAAGCTTGATAAAGTTTTGACTCATAAAGTTTGGGGATATGCCATATTCTTTGCAATTCTGTTTGTGATATTTCAGGCGATTTTCAACTGGTCAGAAATCCCGATGGATTTTATTGATGAATCATTCGCATCGTTAAGTGCTTTTACTGAAAATAATTTACCTGCTGGAGTTTTTACTAATCTTCTAGCCCAAGGAATTATCCCGGGAATTGGAGGAATTATAATCTTTATTCCACAGATTGCATTTCTATTTCTCTTTATTTCGTTACTCGAAGAGAGTGGTTATATGAGTAGAGTAGTGTTCTTGATGGACAAATTAATGCGAAAATTTGGTCTAAGCGGAAAAAGTGTTGTGCCACTTATTTCGGGTACTGCTTGTGCTATTCCGGCAATTATGGCAACTCGAAATATTGAAAACTGGAAAGAACGACTAATTACAATTCTCGTTGTGCCTTTTACAACATGTTCTGCAAGGCTTCCAGTTTATGCAATTATTATTTCATTGGTAATACCAGACAAAAGTTTATTTGGATTTTTGAATCTTCAAGGGCTTGTCTTAATGGCGCTCTACTTGATGGGATTTGGAATGGCGATAATATCTGCTTGGATCCTTAACATGGTTCTAAAAGTTAAAGGCAAAACATTTTTTGTGGTGGAAATGCCAAATTATAAAATGCCATTATTTAAGAATGTTGGTCTTAATGTAATCGAAAAAACAAAGGCCTTTGTTTTTGGAGCGGGTAAAATAATTCTTGCAATCTCAGTAGTATTGTGGTTTTTGGCATCATACGGACCAGGAAAAAACTTTAATAATGCAGAAGAAGTTGTTGTTGAAAATGCTCAGACAGCTGGCATTATATTTACTCAAGATGATTTGGATCACGAAGTTGCCTCTTTTAAATTGAGACATTCTTACATTGGAATTATGGGTAAAGCAATCGAGCCAGTCATCAAACCTTTGGGGTATGATTGGAAAATAGGAATTGCTGTTATTACATCATTTGCCGCTAGGGAGGTTTTTGTGGGAACGCTCGCTACAATATACAGCGTTGGAGACAGCGGAAATGCTACAACAATCAAAAAGAAAATGTCTGAAGAAATTGATCCAAATACAGGTTTGAAAGTATTTAATTTCGCCACAGGAATATCATTATTGTTGTTTTACGCGTTTGCAATGCAATGCGCAAGTACTATAGCAATTACTAAAAAAGAAACTAATGGGTGGAAATGGCCGATGATTCAGCTTTTCGGAATGACAGGTTTTGCCTATATTCTAGCCTTCATAGCTTTCCAACTTTTAAAATAATATAATCATGATCCAAGAAATATTAGCAGGTGCAGCACTCGTTATAGCTGTTGGGTTTTTAGTATGGAAGTTCTTTTTAAAGAAAAGAAAGAAAAAATCCGATGATTGTGGAAGTTGTGCAGGGCATTAAATTTTCTAAACCTTAATTTCCACCAATCCTTTTAAACAACGTTTTTAAAGTTGCCATTCCTTGTTTGCGACTTTTCTTAACTTCCTTGGCCGTATAATTTCCATCTTCGTTTGGAATTAGTTCGTAGCTAAAGGCAAATTGCTGTTCATTATTGAGTGTTGAAATTAATCCAAATCTGAGGTCATTAAAGTAATATCTATTTTGGCTTTCGCTAATAATATACCATCCTTCAGAAATTTCTATCAGCTTCTGAACAACTTTCTGATCTTGAAATTTGATATTCAATTTGTGGCTTTTTGGATATTTATCAAATTGAATTGGCTGCGAATCAAAAAACGAATACTGACCAATGAAGTATTCTTGAGCATTTTGGCCGTGCGCATTCCACAAAATTAAGCTTAACAATCCAGGTTTAACCGACATTTCAGTATATGCAACGTTCTGCTGTAATGTGGCTTTTTCAAATTTAGCGTAAGCGAATATTTTCAAAACTATTCCCAAAATAAGATAGCAGCTGCTAATAATTAATCCCAAATTATTCCATTTTCTTCGATGTGGAGAAAGCTTCGGCAATCTAACCACCATAATTAGACACAGGAGTAATGGCAAAGTATATAAAAAATCGACCACAGCAACCGATTTAAGCGCCACACGAATTTCGGATGGCCAGAATAATTGAACTCCCCAAGAAGTACAGCTGTCCAGTAGCGAGTGCGTGAGTAAAACCCAAAATACCATCGAAGTTGCATTTGTAAATGTGATGGATTTCTGTTTTTCGAGTTTGTAAATCAACCATCCGAAGATTGGCGAAACTATTAGAAATAATAAAATAGAATGACTGATTCCGCGATGAAAACCTACTGCATCCACATCGTCAAGAAAAAATCCTGAAAGCACATCAAGATCTGGCAAAGTACCGAAGATTGCACCGTAAAGCATCGCCTTATTGCCCAAGGTCTTTCCGCTTGTCTTTTCGGCAACAGCCGCACCCAAAACAATCTGTGTAATCGAATCCATTAAGCGAAAATACAGATTTTAAAACTGGGAGGAGAGTTTGCAGCTTTGGGAAAGCGTCAAATTCACTAATTTAATTTATAGAGGATGTTTTACTTTTATGGTGCTGGTTGAGCTTGTCTCAGCCGCCATTAGTGAATGAAAAGCAGCAACCTATTTGACAATATTATTAATCATTTTCCTAAACAGCACTCCGTGAAAGGGCAATACAGAATACCAATACACGCGTCCCCATAAACCAAGTGGGCGGAAAGTAGCAGTTTGCGTTAATACATTGTCATCATCTAGTTTAAATTCCAACCATGCTTCTCCGGGAAGCTTCATTTCTGCGAAAAGTAGTAAACGCTTATCTTCCTTATCAGAGATTAAAACGCGCCAGAAATCCAATGTTTCTCCAACAAGAATATCAGTAGCACTACGTCGACCGCGACGCAATCCGACACCACCTATAAGTTGATCCATAAATCCTCGTATTTTCCAAAGCCAGTCTCCGTAATACCAACCAGTTTCTCCGCCAATTGCCCAAATTCTGCCTAGAGTTACTTCGGGATTTTCTGTTTTGCGAGTTCTTACATCTTTAAAACATCCGTAAGTTGGCACTTCCATATATTCCTGCATTCCACGGCGGAAAATATTTGAAGTCTGCGCATCTTTCCAACTCGATAAAACCTGGTTTTGCTCTATTTTATCGAAGGCTAATTTGATTGCTTTTGAATAGGTCAGAAGTTTTATATGTAAATCGGTAGCCAAATCATTTGGTTCGGCAATTACCTCAATTTTCATACTATCGACTAGGTTTTTTGCAAGTGCGTAGGATGTGGATGTAACAAAGTATAACCAATAAGAAGAAAGGCGGGGTGTCATCACCGGAACAACGTAAATATATCTTTTAAGGCCACGAATCTCTGCGAATTTTAGTAACATCTCTTTATAGGTCAGAACATCGGGTCCGCCGATATCAAAACTTTCGTCGTATGCTTTTTTATGACCAATTACGCCAACCAGAAATTCCACGACATTTCGTATCGCAATCGGTTGGCATTTTGTTTTCAACCAAATAGGAGTAATCATTACTGGCAGTTTCTCTACCAAATCGCGAATAATTTCAAAAGAGGCACTTCCAGAACCCACGATAATTCCTGCTCTTAATGTAGTTAGCGGAATATCAGAACGTGAAATTATAGACTCAACATTCATCCTTGAACTTAGATGTTTGGAAAGCTCTTGATCATTTACAATTCCGCTTAAATAGATTATTTGCTGAGCATTGGTTTCTTGAATTCTGTCGATAAAATTTTCTGCACAAATCTGCTCCATAT
>CBDUDY010000028.1:0-19812 GCA_965366055.1 uncultured bacterium | reverse complement strand
TCTATTTTCTCAACAAACTCAATTCAAAATTTTAAATTCTTCGAATCAAACACCAATCGGAAAGGTTCGTATTTTGAAAGATGGAAGTTTGATTACAGTTTCAGATAATTCTGGGGTATTCACTTTACAAATCGAGCAAAGTTCTGATAATTATTTGCTGAAAGCTATTGGTTTTCAAACTATGTCAATAAACTTATACGCAAATACTTCCGAAAGAGTAATATACCTAAATCCGATTGTAGAAGCACTTTCGGAAGTTGTTATTCTAAGCACAATTATTCCAAATAAATTACAAAAAATACCGTCTTCCATAAATATTATTACGGCTGCAGATTTTAAACGAACCGATGCCACCAATATTTTGGAAAGCTTCAATTTTGTCCCTGGAATTTATGTCAATCAAGGCGCTCTGAACACTAACAAAATAAATATCCGTGGAATAGGTGCGAGATCTCAATACAGCACCAACCGAATTCAAGCTTACTATGATGGCATTCCATTATCTACTGCCGAAGGCGAATTGACTTTGGATGATTTTGACCAAGAAGCAGTTGAGCGAGTAGAGATTATCAAAGGTCCAACCTCAAGTGTTTACGGCGCAGGTCTTGGCGGTTCCATCAATCTGTATTCGAAAACTTTTAGCAAAGATGAGGCAAGGGCAAAATTGAGCAGTCAATACGGAAGTTACAATACTCAAAAACATGTTTTGCAAGCGTCAAATTCAACCGAAAACTCTTCAATATTTGCAACCTTTTCTAATTTAGAAAGCGATGGATACCGCGAAAATGGAAGTTATAATCGGAAATCCGCTTTAGTAAATGGAAGTATTTCCACTAGCGATAAAGGCAAACTATCCTATATCGCCAACTTCACACAGCTAAAAGCTTTTATTCCGAGTTCGCTGAACAAAGATGATTTTATGAATAATCCTAAAAGTGCATCCTTTACTTGGAAGCAAGCACAAGGTTTTGAATCGTATGATCGTGGACTTCTCGGCGGCTCTTACACACATTATCTTTTTGAGAATTTCACAAATATTACCAGCGTTTTTATCAGTTTTAGAGATGCTTACGAACCACGACCTTTTGATATTCTTAAAGAAGAATCGGTTTCCGCGGGTATTCGCACGAAGTTTAATTTAGCCACTCAACTTTTTCAACTTCCTTCCGAAATCAGTTTTGGTGCAGAGTACTTTAATGAGTGGTATGAAACTGGCACTTTCAAAAATTTATATAAAGATTTTCCGAATCAAGGAAGTGTTTTAGGTGATCGATTAAGTAATAATGAACAAGATCGAAATTACTCGAATTTCTTTGCACAGATTAATTTGAACTTAACTGAGAAATGGAGTCTTGAAGTTGGTGCAAATTTAAATACCACTAAATACAGTTTGACTGATTTGCTCATTAGCGATCAGATAAATCAGAGTGGAAGCTATAGATTCGAAACAAATTTCTCTCCACGAATTGGAAGCAGTTATGAACTTTCTAAAGGTAAAAACATCTACGCTTCGATTAGTCAGGGATTCTCAACTCCCACGGTTGCTGAGACCTTGACGCCAGATGGACAAATCAACACCGACTTAAAACCGGAAACTGGAACTAATTTCGAAATTGGTTTTAAAGGAAACTGGCTGGCTAATCGTCTTTATACCGAATTATCAGTCTACTCTATCCAAATAGATAATTTGTTGGTAGCGCAGCGCATTGCCGAAGATCAATATGTTGGAATTAACGCTGGGAAAACCAATCACAATGGAATTGAATTCCTAGCAAATTACAGTTTTGACGTTACAAATTCGATCTTAGTCAAACCTTATCTAAATGCTGCTTTCAACTTTTTTGAATTTGATGAATTTATTAATGATAACCAAGATTTCTCAGAAAATAAAATCCCAGGAGTACCAAAATACACAATGAATTTCGGCGTGGATTTGAAAACGGATAGTGGTTTTGAGCTTTTCATAAATTTTAGAAGCGTTGGCGAATTGCCTTTAGATGATGCAAATTCTGAGTATACAGATTCCTATAATCTACTCAACTTTAAAGCTAGTTACAGTTTGAAAATCTTAAAAAGTTTAGAACTAAATCTTTATGGTGGAGTCAACAATGCGCTCGACGAACATTATGCTGCGAGTATTGTGACCAATGCGGTCGGTTTTGGAAGTCAAGCTCCGAGGTATTATTACCCAGGAAATCCTAGAAATTACTATGGTGGACTGCAGTTGAATTATGGGTTTTAAGGGGAGTTGAAGGAGTTGTGTGTGTGTGTGTGTGTGTGGAATTGTTAGAAAGCAAATTAATTAAATAGGATCGAGGACATTGATTGCGAGTAGTCCACTCCGTTCTTCGGACACTCCTACTCCGGAGGGGAAGGCTTAAAAGTAGAAAAAAGTGAGATTTAAAACTTCTTAGTACTTCATTTTACAAGCACAAAAAAAGCCATTCATTTCTGAATGGCTTTTTAAACTTAGTAGCGGGAACAGGACTCGAACCTGTGACCTTCGGGTTATGAGCCCGACGAGCTGCCTACTGCTCTATCCCGCGTTGTTTCGAGTGCAAATCTACAACCTTTATTGAGTAAATCAATACTTAAATGGAAAAAGTTTTGTTAATTTTTTCTATTAACTGATTATCAACAATTTATATCTTGTAAAATCAAGTCTATTGCGCAAGGGATGGGAACGGCATCCTTTGCTGCCACACAATTTGTTGAAATTTTGTTAGCAATTTCTGGCAGCAAAGATATAGAGTACAGCCTGACCTGAGCCTGCAATGGTTACTCTATATTTACGAAAACGTTTTGGCGAAGGTTGCGCCCAAATAAAAAGCATAAATAAACAATTAGTTATCAAGAGAATTTATCCAGGCCTCAACAAGCGCCAACCCTTCCTGATCAACAATCGTGCGACCCAAGCGCGGCATTTTGACCATGGGATCGTTGGTGCTCATCATATAATACAAAGACGATTCCGGCGCATTTTGAGGTGCAACAATCACGCCGTGCGAAACCCCAGGAACTGGGATTCCCGCACCTTGATTGACTCCAAGATTATCCAAATCGCTTGAATCACTAAATGCAAATCGCAGGTTTACATAGTTTGCACTCCCTTCCGCGTGGTGGCAATGCGCACAATTAATGTCAAAATAAGATCTTGCACGCAGATTTAAACCCTTGGTAGTATCGTTATAATCTACCACAGACTTGATATTTGAGGGCACATTTGCTGTAAGAAAACCTTTGTCAATCCATTTTGTCAATTGATTTTTTGAACCATCGGCATATGTGTAAAGATTGTCAAGATTTTGCGGCTTTGTTCCTATTGGCAGCGGCTGATCGCCAGAATTATGGCAAGTCGCACATTGATTTTCCGATGGAATTTCGTAATTTATATTTTGGATCACGCCGTTATGCTTAAAACTAATAGCGGTTGTACTTCCATTCATCTGCAAGTATGCTTCCGTTTGCTGATCATTCCAAACATACTCGGCAAACATCCAGCCAGTGGATTTTTTAATCATCACTCGCGTTTCGATGATTCGTGCAGTATTGTCTGGCAGAACGGCATCGTAATAGAAAGTCTTTATGATTGCGGCGCCAACTGGAAAATTTAAAGACTCATTATCTGCAACATAGGACGCCTTCACGTTATTGGGCATATAAATGAAACGCCTCTTCTTGGCATAATCTGTAAATAATGTTGATATAGGCGCAAATGGCAGAAGCTCATTTGAAGGATCTTGTAATTTTATATCGCCTTTAAAAAAGTTGTAATCGCTAAGTTTCTCATGAGGCGAATTGCCAATGACAACTTTCAGTTGCGGAATTTCGGTATATCCATCTTCGCTAGAACTACATGAGGTGATTAAGAAAATGATAAGAAACGCCATAATTAAAGCGTACCTAAATTTGAATATTTTACTTTGCATTACTTTAGTCATTTTCAGTTTCTCTAAAAGTTTAAATTCAAATATATTCTAAAAATTAGAACTGTAAATTATTATACTCATAAAATTCTTTTTTAATAGTTTTTCTGACTTTAAAACCCCTTCAAATGCTTGCGGAAATAGCAGAAAACATGTTGCAAAATCCTACAATATAAAGTTTGAATTATATAAATCTATCATTTTGAAATTTCTCATCTTTGAATTTACATTAAATTCTAAGTTTTCTAAAAAGAAATGGAGAATTCATAGCTACAATATGACAAAAAAGTTACATCCCTACGTGCGTAAAGGTTTAAAAATAGTTCTCTGGACTATTGGATTAATTTTTACTTTTTTAATTTTACTTATAGTGCTAATTCAGCTCCCTCCTGTTCAAAATTTTGCTAAGGATAAGGCAGTTACATTTTTGCAAGATAAAATTAAAACTCCTGTTAAACTTGATCACATTTTCATTAGTTTCCCAAAAGAAGTAGTTATTGAGGGTTTGTATCTTGAAGATCAAAGCAAAGACACTCTGATATCTGCTGGGAAAATTGCAGTTGATATTAGCATTTTTAAATTGATTAGTAGTGAGATAGAAATCAGCAGCTTTGAGCTTAAGGACGCTGTCGCGAAAATTAGCAAGGATAAAAATTCTGTTTTTAATTTTGATTACATCGTCGCTGCTTTTGCAAGTAATGAGCCGAAAGATCCCAATTCTAAATCCATGAAGATCTCTGTGAGCAAGGTAAAATTGGACAATGTAAAGTTCAACTTTGAAGATGCAACAAGTAAAAATGACATCGCAGTTAAACTACTTCATTTTGATACAAAATTCAATAAATTCGACTTAGACAACATGAAGTTTGACATTCCGTATATCAATCTTGACGGGGTTAAATTGATGTTAGATCAGGGAGCTGTGGAACGCGTTGCCGAAGCTTCGGTGCAGGTGGCTGACACAGTCTCAAAAAGACCTGATTTTGATTTGAAGCTGGGAAAAATACGACTTTCAAGCATCGACGTTGGATATGATAATGTGGGTTCAAAATTAAATACAGGAATAAAACTTAAAGAACTTCTTATTAAAGTTAATAAAATTGACATCAACAATCAGCTATTAGATTTTGACGATTTTCAATTGCACGAACTTAAAGGACAGCTTTTACTAGGGAAATTTGACCAAAAAATTAAAACTCCAGACGCAGATACAACAGCGATTAAGCAACAGGGATGGACTGTAAAACTCAACAAAGCGGAAATTACAAAAACCGACTTCAAATTTGATGATGACAAAAAAGCCAGATCAGCAAGAGGTATTGATTATGCGCATTTAGATTTAAAAGATTTTAATTTTAAAGCTAAAAACATTGGCTATAGTAGTGAGGAAATAAAAGGAGAAATTGTATCGCTGACCGTAAAAGAAAAAAGCGGACTTACTATAGAAAGGTTAAATACCGAATTTTTTTATGGACCAAAGAAAGCGTACCTAAAGGATTTATATCTTAAAACTCCAAACACACTTCTGAAAGATAGAATTGAAGTTGCTTACAATGATATTTCTAAAATCGGCGATGATTTGGGTAATATGGCGCTGAATGCATCGCTTAGTAATAGTAAAATCGCCTTTTCTGATATTTTAATTTTCGCACCTCAACTAAGTACTACAAATCCTTTTGCTAGTAACCAAAATGCGGTACTAATACTGAATACTGAACTAAAAGGAACGGTAAACGATTTGTCTTTTCCATACTTTGAAATTAGTGGAATCGGATCGACAAGAGTTGCTGCAAGTGGACGAATCACGGGACTTCCTGACGTGGAAAAGTCGTATTTTGATATTACCATTCAGGATTTAAAATCGACATCAAAAGACATTTACGCATTTTTGCCGAAAGGTACAATTCCCACCACTATTGAAATTCCCCAGCAAATTGATCTGAAAGGAAAATTTACTGGTGCTGTGAATAACTTCCAAACTGATATTGTATTAAATTCAAGTTTCGGAACTGCTAAAGCGAAAGGTTTTTTTGACCAACGTCAAAAAGATCGTGAGAAGTACAATTTGAAAGTTGCACTTGTCAACTTCAATATTGGACGGTTAATTAAAAATGATTCATTAGGAAGAATTTCGGTCAACGCCGATGTAAAAGGAACTGGTCTTAATCCGAAAACAGCTGATGCAACTATCAAAGGCCTTTTGGCGAAAGCCGACTTTAATGGTTATGCTTACAAGGATTTAAAACTTGACGGAAAAATCAGCAAAGGATTATTTGACATAACGGCCGGAATGACTGATCCTAACCTTGACTTTGATCTGACAGCCAACGGGAAATTTGACGGCAAATATCCCGAAGTCAAACTTAAATTGAATCTTGACATTGCCGATTTACAGAAGCTAAACCTTCACGCTGGACCAATGAAACTAAGAGGTGAAGTGATAGCTGATATTGCGAACGCCGATCCTGATATGTTGAATGGTACGATTGGATTAAATAGGATTCAGATCTTACAAGACAAGGATCCAATCATATTAGATTCGATAAGCATTGTTGCAATAACAACTGTTGACACCACGTCTTTAAGAATTAGATCTCAATTTATGAAAGCTGATTTTAAAGGGAAATACAAGTTGTCACAGATGCCGATAGCGCTGCAAAATACAATTTCTCATTATTACGACACTACAAAACAACCTAAAAAAGAAACTGCTGATCAACAACTAGCTTTCAATATATATATTGATAATGATCCAGTAATCAAACAACTGATTCCCGCTCTAACTGGCTTAGAGCCGATTGATATTAAGGGAAGCTACACAAGTGTTAACGATTCTATTAATATTATTGGAAGCATTCCGAGGTTGGTATATGGCAAAAATACTATCGCTGGCGGAAACATTCTAATTGAAACTAAAGACGATGCGATTGTATATTCACTGAATATTGATGAAATAATGAATGATGAATTCCGTCTTCCATACACAAGCTTAACTGGAGATGTTAAAGATAATACTGTAACATATGATTTCCATATGCGTGACAAAAAGAAAGACGATTTATATGTTATTGGTGGAAATGTAAAGCAAGTTGATGGTACAACAGAAATTAGATTAGATTCTGATCATTTGCTTTTAAATTATGAATCTTGGGTAGTGAATCCTGAAAACGTGATTAAATTTGGCCCAAATGGAATCAATGCAGATCAGTTTGAGATAAGCTATAAGGGAAATATTTTAAAATTGCAGTCTGAAGGAACTCAGAAAAACGCACCACTAAAAGTGGATTTCAGCAATTTTGAAATAGCTACTATTTTTAATATTATTAAAAAAGAGCAAGTATTGATGAGTGGTAAGATTAACGGAGAAGCTTTAGTTAATGACCTGATGGGCAAACCTACATTCACCTCCGATCTTCAAATAGATGAATTTGCTTTTCTAGAAGAACCAATAGGAACGATAAAGGTACAGGTAGAAAGCAAAGGCCCAGACGTACTAGCAGCAAATATTGGCATTTCAGGAAATGACAATCAAGTTGATTTAATTGGAACTTATGGAATAACCTCTGGCGCAATCGATCTAAATTTAGACATGAATAAATTCCAAATGAAGAGTGCTCAAGGTTTTAGTGTGGGCGCCATTACTGATGCTAGTGGATATCTTTCTGGTAAATTTAAAATAACTGGAACGACCGATAACCCATCGGTAAATGGAGATTTGAACTTTAATGATGTTGCAATGAGGGTGACACAGCTCAATTCCTACTTTAAAAATATAGACGAAAAAGTTGTTGTTAATAATCAAGGAATTACTTTTGACAAATTTTCGATTTATGATGAAAAAGACAATGACTTGGTGGTTAATGGAAAAGTTTTGACTTCAGATTTTAGAGATTATAAATTTGACCTTACTGTAAAATCGCAAAACTTTAGAGCTATTAACTCTAAAGAAAAAGACAATGATCTTTTTTACGGTGATTTATTTATTGATATGGATCTTGTAGTAAAAGGGTCTATTGAAAGCCCTGTAATTAGTGGAGATTTAAAAATAAATGATGATACAAAATTTACTGTCGTATTGCCACAATCAGATCCGGGAATCGCAGATAGAGAAGGAATTGTTGAATTTGTAGATCAAGAAAATTCAATGTTGCAACAGACAGAAAAAATGCAGTCTGCGGTAAACAGTAGTGAGTTATTAGGAATGGATGTTGCGGTAAATATCAGCATAGTTAAAGAGGCGGAGCTTTCATTAATAATAGATAAAGGAAACGGTGACTATTTAAAACTTCAAGGTGAAGCTGAGTTAAGCGGTGGTATAGATCCTTCGGGAAAAACCAACTTGACTGGAAAATATGAGTTTACAGAAGGTGCTTATGAAATGTCATTTAATCTTATTCGTCGAAAATTTGATATAAAGCCAGGAAGTTATATAATTTGGAATGGTGAACCGACTAGTGCAAATATTGACATTACTGCAATTTACGAAGTTGAAACTGCACCTATAGATTTGTTAGGTGATCAACTTGGCGCTACAAGCACAGCGGTACGTAATACATACAAGCAAAAAATTCCTTTTCAGACATTATTAAAGATGAAAGGTGAATTACTCAAACCAGAAATTAGTTTTGACATTTTATTGCCTTCTGGGAATTATAATGTTGCGAGTGACATTGTAACGGCATCACAGACAAAATTGGAACAATTGCGTCAGGAGCCCTCAGAGTTGAATAAGCAGGTTTTCGCATTGTTGTTATTAAACAGATTTATCGGAGAGAACCCTTTTGCTAGTGAAGGTGGTGGAGCAAGTGCTGAATCTTTCGCTAGACAATCTGTGAGTAAAATATTATCACAACAATTGAATGATCTTGCTGGAGATTTGATAAAAGGTGTCCAGCTTGATTTCGATTTAGATTCTAGTGAAGACTATAGTTCAGGTCAGATGGAAAACAGAACAGACTTAAACGTTAATCTTTCTAAACAACTACTTAACGACCGCCTAACCGTTACTGTTGGAAGTTCATTTGGACTAGAAGGAAATGAACATGAAAACGAAGAGGCAAATAATATCGCAGGTGATTTATCTGCTGCCTACAGCCTGACATCTGACGGAAGGTATAAAGTACGTGCTTATCGCAAAAATGAATATCAGATGGCTTTGCAAGGACAGGTTATAGAAACTGGCGTTGCATTTGTTGTAACAATGGATTACAATAAATTTAGAGAATTATTCCACAGATCTCAGGAAGAAAAGGAAATTTTGCGACGTGATAGAGAACGTAAAAAAGAGCAGAAAGTAAGAGAAGAAGCTAAAAAGGAAAAAGATTTTAAAGAAGAAAAAGAGAAAAAAAATGAAGAGTAGTTATATACCATACTGTCTGCTTTCGATTGCTCTCATAGTAGCTTCGTGTAGTAATACAAAGTATTTAAAGGAAGGAGAACTTTTGTACGTCGGTGGCAAAGTAAAAGTGGAAGATAGTTTGATAAGAAAAAGCGAACGCAAAGCATTAGAAAAAGAATTAAAATCTTTGCTTCGACCAAAACCTAACTCATCAATACTTGGTTTGCGTCCAAAACTGCTCATCTACAACCTAGCGGGCGAACCTACAAAAGATAAAGGAATTCGTCATTGGTTACGTGAAAAAGTTGGTGAAGAGCCAGTACTTTTTGGCAAAGTCGATTTAGAATATAATGCAGACGTTCTTCAAAGCAATGTAGAAAACAGGGGGTATTTTAAAGCTAGAACATCGTCTGATTCGACAAGACAAGGTAAGAAAGCAACTGCTGATTATACTGTGAAACCACGTGTACAATACAAGATTCGTGAAATTAATTTTCCGCAAGACTCCACAGAATTGGCCTCGGCAATTAGAAAAACACAGAGATTCTCTATTCTAAAAAAAGATGAATCTTATAATTTAGATAATATAAAAGCCGAACGCGAAAGGATTAACGACCGCTTGAAGCAGAAAGGATTCTACTACTTTAATCCTGATTATATTTTAGCAAAAGTTGACAGCACAGTTGGGAAATATCAGGTGGATATTAATCTAACAATTAAGGAAGAAACACCAGAGAATGCCAAAAATATTTACAAGATAAATGATGTAATAGTATATCCTAATTATACCCTTGCAACTGATACAGTTAGGTATAATAAAGAGGATGTGGTTGTTCACAATGACATTACAATTATTGATTCTTCAAATACTTTTAACCCACAGATCTTTGACCGAACGCTTTACTTTAAGAAAGGTGACATTTATAATAGAAGAGATCACAACCTTTCCTTAAACAGACTTGTGAATATGGGGACTTTTAAATTTGTAAAAAACGAATTTAAACTTGCTGACTCAGAAGAAAATTTATTGGACACCTACTATTATTTAACACTTCTACCAAAGAAATCAATTAGAGCAGAAGTTTTAGGAAAAACAAATTCTGCCAATTATGCTGGTACAGAATTAAATGTAAATTGGAGTAACCGTAATACTTTTAAAGGAGCGGAACTTCTAACGATTTCTGCATCTGGAGGACTCGAAATGCAAGTATCGGGGCAAAATAAAGGATATAATGTTTACCGAATTGGTGGAGAAGCAAATTTAGTTTGGCCGCGCTTTATCGCACCATTTAAGGTGGAATCAGCAAGCGGATTTGTACCTAGAACAAAAGCAACAATTGGTTACGAATATCAAAATAGACAAAAACTGTATTCCCTTAATTCTTTTAAAGGATCATTTGGATACCAGTGGAAGGAAAATGTACGGAAAGAACATGAATTACTTGTAGCAAATATTACTTACGTAAGTCCTACGAATGTATCTGAATTATATTTAGATCAAGCTACTTTGATCCCCGGTCTGCTAAAGGTTATTGAAAAACAATTAATATTTGGACCTACTTACAATTACACGTACACAAATACGATGGAGAAAAGGAAAAAACATACTTTTTATTACAAGGGAGGTATAGAGCTCGCAGGAAATGTTGCAGGTCTAATTGCTGGTTCAAATGTAAAAAAAGGTGATACTACTACAGTTTTTGGTGTGCCCTTTAGTCAATTTGTAAAGATTGATAGTGATTTTCGTCATTATATGAAATTAGGCAAAGACTCTCAACTGGTGAGCAGAGTTATGGTTGGAGCTGGATATGCGTATGGAAATTCTAGCGAATTACCATTTATCCGACAGTTCTTTAATGGCGGGACCAATAGTATTAGAGCATTTAGAGCTAGATCTATCGGTCCGGGAACTTATGATGCAAGTACAGAAGATAGTCCCTTCTTACCTGATCAATCTGGAGATTTAAAATTGGAGATGAATATTGAATATCGTGCGAAATTATTTAGTGTAGTTCATGGAGCGGTCTTCGTTGATGCCGGTAATATTTGGCTTTTAAATAAAGACGAAAATAAACCAGGAGCAGAAATCACAAAAGATTTCATTAATCAACTTGCTGTTGGTACTGGAGTAGGATTGCGATTTGACTTATCTTTTCTCATCCTTCGGACAGATCTGGCTTTCCCTTTAAGAAAACCTTACCTAGCAGAAGGTGATAGATGGGTGTTAGATAAGATTAGTTTCGGAAACGGTAGTTGGAGGAAAGAAAATTTGGTCTTTAATCTTGCAATAGGATATCCTTTTTAAAACAAAAGATATATTCTATAAAAAAATCGGTAATTAATATAAGTTTATGATAAAAAAATTTATTAATTTTATATATTATTAGTAGTTAGATTTATTTGTAACAACTAATAAAATTTATAAGATGATGAGAGATGTAGGGGTTTCTCATCGTCTTTTTTTTTGCACTAATAATTTCCAGAAACTTAAAAAATTTTTTGAGATGAAAGCACTTTGGAAAGGCAGTATTAGCTTTGGTCTAGTCAATATACCAGTACGATTGTATAGCGGATCTGTAACACACAGAATCGATTTGGATATGATCCGTAAAAAAGATCAATGTGCTATACAATATGTTAGAGTTTGTAAGTCTGACGGCAAAGAGGTCCCTTGGGATGAGATTGCAAAGGGTTATAAAAAAGAGAATGGTGATTATGTAATTTTGGATAAAGCAGATTTTGAAAAGGCAACTCCAGAAAAAACTCAGACCATTGACATTTTTGAATTTGTCTTGGAAGATGAAATTGCCGCACAGTATCTCGAAAAACCTTATATCGTAGAGCCTACAAAAGAAGCTACAAAAACTTACGCATTACTTCGCGAAGCACTCAAAAAATCCGGAAAAGTTGGTTTGGCAAAATTTGTTTTGCGTACTGCCCCACACTTAGGAATATTGAAAGTAGAAAATGACGCAATCCTTCTAATACAAATCCGGTTTGATCAAGATTTACGAGATCCTTTTGAAGCTAAAATCCCAAAGTCGGTAAAATTAGATAAGAAAGAAGTAGCTATGGCTTTGTCAATTATTGATCAGCTTACAGATAAATTTGAACCCGCAAAATATAAAGACACTTACAAAGAAGATTTATTAGAAATAATAAAGAAAAAAGGAACTTCCAAACTATCAAAAAAATCGAGCAGTAGTAAGAAGTCATCACCTTCAAAAGAGAAAGAAGAAGGCGCAGACGATTTATTAGAATTATTAAAAGCTAGTCTTGAAACCATTAAAAATTAAGATATGGATTTAGACAAATACAATGAAAAACGGGATTTTACTAAAACAAAAGAGCCTAAAGGTGCAGTTAAGAAATCTGATGGTGTGCTTCGATTTGTAGTTCAAATGCATGATGCTTCTCATTTACATTATGACTTTCGGTTAGAAATTGACGGAGTATTAGTTAGTTGGGCTGTACCAAAAGGTCCTTCTGAAGATCCAGCCGATAAAAGATTAGCAGTACATGTGGAGAATCATCCTATGGATTACATAAACTTTGAGGGAACAATTCCTGAAGGAGAATATGGCGGAGGTACTGTGATGGTTTGGGATACAGGAACGTATCGCGCAGAAGATAATGATGACGCCAAAAATGATGATGCTCTAATGCAAAAACAACTTGAAGACGGATCCATCAAAATTATTATTGAAGGTAAAAAACTAAAAGGTGCTTGGCATATGGTTAAAATGAAAGGTAACGAGAAAAACTGGTTATTAATGAAGTCTAAATCTGACTCAAAAAGTTTAAAAAAAGATTTTACTGCAAAGTCTGTTCTTAGCGATAGGACAATGGAGCAAATTTCGCAATCAGATTTAGAATGGACTTCTGGCGGTGAGCATCAGAAAGAATCAAAGAAGGAAGAAAATGAAACTCCTCAAAAAAAAAAGTAAATAAAAAATCTACAGATTTAGAAATTTTATCTTCAGAAGACTTAATCGGAGCAAAGAAATTAAAAGATTTCCCTACAGACTGGTCGCCACAATTAGCCACTTTAACTTCTAGTACTTTCGATAATCCAGAGTGGATTTTTGAAACTAAATACGATGGTTACAGAGCGTTGGTTCAAGTTCAGAATGGCGAATCTCACATAACCTCAAGAACTGGGAATTCCTTTGACCAGAAATTCATAGAACTTTTAGAACCTCTAAATACTTTAAAAGATAATTTAATTTTGGATGGTGAGATCGTAGTTCAAGATATTGCAGGTCGTGACAAATTTCAATGGCTACAAAATCACGATAAGGATCGCTCAAAAGGAGAACTCAAATATTTTGTATTTGACATTCTTTATTTTAATGGATATGATTTGCGGGACTTACCTCTACTTACCAGAAAAAAAATTCTAAAAGCAATACTTCCAAAGTTACAAAATGTCTATTATTCTGAACATGTCGAAAGCAATGGCATCAATTATTTTGCGAAAGCGGAACAAGATCATCTTGAAGGAATTATTGCCAAGAAAGCAACTTCTAAATACTACGAAGGCAAGCGTAGCAAGGAATGGCTGAAAATTAAAACAACCTTGCAGCAAGAAATGGTAATTGGCGGCTACACTTCACCGCAGGGTAATCGAAAAGGAATTGGCGCCTTGATATGTGGTTACTATAAAGATGACAAACTCGTTTATGCTGGAAAGGTAGGTACTGGTTTTGACGAAATTACACTTAAATCGTTAGAAGTAACATTAAAAAGACTCGGTAGAAAAACAACTCCATTTGTTAAAGAACCAAAACTAAAAGATTCGCATTGGGTCACTCCTTCCCTAGTTGCACAGATAAAATTTATGGAATGGACCGAAAATCGCTCTATGCGACATCCAGTATTTCTGGGATTAAAGACTGATAAAGACGCGAAAAAAGTACTACTAGAAAATAAATCTGATATGAAAGAAGTGATGCATCTAGTTGCAGATAATGAAAATTATCTTACTACTAGTAAGGTCGTTTTTACGAATCTTGACAAAGTCTTTTGGCCCAAATTAAAAATAACAAAGGGTGATGTGGTTAGTTATTACAACAGGATATCTAATTTAATTTTACCGTTTATTATCGACAGGCCACAATCTTTAAGACGAAATCCTGATGGTATTAAAAGCGATGGTTTCTTTCAAAAAAATGTCGCTGGCCTCACTCCTGACTGGGTTGCTACTCATAAAATAAAGTCGAAATCAACAGAAGAGTCCATTGAATATCTTTTATGTCAAGATAAAGATACACTCCTTTTTTTAGCAAATTGGGGAAGTATTGAGCTAAATCCCTGGATTAGTCGTGTTGCAAGTATTAACAACCCCGATTATATGGTATTTGATTTAGATCCTGTTGATACTTCAATAGATGTTTTAGTGACAACCGCCCTAAAGGTGAAAGAACTATTAGATAAAATGCATCTCAAAAGCTATGTGAAAACTTCTGGAGGAAAGGGATTGCATATTTATATTCCTGTGAAAAATGATTATTCTTACAAGCAAACTCAGAATATTTGTCACATATTAAGTCTTATGGTAAACAGAGAATTACCAGATATTACAAGCCTTGAAAGAAGCCCTTCCAAACGGAAAGGAAAAATATATTTAGACTACTTACAAAATGCCAAGGGAAAAACTATGGCTAGTGTTTACTCGATACGACCTCGGGAGAATGCTGGGGTCAGCACACCATTAGAATGGTCTGAAGTTACTAACGAATTAGATTTATCTTTATTCAACCTTAAAACAATTGATAAAAGACTATTTGAAAAAGGCGATTTGTGGGCAAATTTTTTTGATAATAAAAATGATTTGAAAGAAGCGATTGCAAAATTATAAAAAATAAGTCCTCAAATAGTTATGCACTTTTTGGGGACTTGAGTTATTAGATTTCCAATTACTGTTTGTCATCGTTTGAAATTGAGGTATTTTGATCCTCATCCAAATCTATGTTAGTGTTTAATATGTACTCATCTTGATTAAATGCTTCAGAATTTCTGCTTCCGCGATTATCTTCATAAGTTCCAGGCTCCGGTTGCTCGTTCTCATTTTCAAACTGATCTGAATTCGAAACTGGATTTCCCTCATCAGAATATGTAACTCCTGTTTGTTCAAGTTCTAAATACTTCTCAGTATTGGGACCATCCTCTCTCGGCGGATTTTCTTTCACCTTATTTCCTTTTGATGTTTGGCGATCAGTGTATTGGTCTTTTTTTTCTTCTTTATTCATAATTCCATTTTTTAAATTAGTTGATTTAAAACATCATTGAGTTACTTACGTCAAAAAACTTCAATAGTGACAAATTAGTTTTCAGTAAGTTACTTATTTGTAAGTTCAAGGGTTCAATTATTCCTTTTTTGGAATCTAAATTTGATTTAATTCTTGTATCTAATTTTTTTTGTAGAAATTTTTCATGATTTCTACTTTCCACAATTTTTCTTCTTTTGTAAAAGGTTGTCATGATTTAGGGATTTAGGGTGATTTATAAAGTTATAAAATTATTCTCACTTTAGCTTATAGATAAAATGCCAAAAATTACACAATTCTGCTGAAATCAATAGAATTATATTTTTGATACTTTTTTGGTTCGAAATTTGACCATAAATTATAGTGTTTCACTTTGGCACTATTTCCAACTTCAAAAAAGCTACTATTGGCCTATTTAAATTTTACTATAAAGAGTAGAGTGTCGGAACTTAACTCTAATTGGAACTCATTTTCTGAAGATACTATATTTTTAAGAACAGACTTTTTGAAGGCTTTGGAAGAAAGTACACCTTCTAATCTGCAGAATTATTATGTTGAATATTTTGTAAAATCTGATCTTATTGGCATTGCAATATTTCAGCATATAGATTTAAAAAGTATCACACCTTTTCAAGTTAAGGAAATCAATCTAAAGTCAAGAATTTCGTCCTGGGCTTTAAACAGCTTTGCATCTTCAATTTTATTTATAGGAAATAATTTAATGAGCGGTCAGAACGCTTTCAGATTTTCATCTAAAGTAGCTTTAAAAATTAAATACCAATTGCTTGCTGACTCGGCCGACGCTTTACGAAAACAATTAAAGTCTTATGGAAAGAAAGTTCATATAACTGTTTGGAAAGATTTTGAAAAGTTGGAAACTATTCAAACTGAAAAGCACATTTCTACTAAGTTCTACAAGTTTGCTATACAGCCAACAATGGTTTTTACTCTACCACCTTCGATAGAGAGCGAATCTGACTACATAAATTTATTATCAAAGAAGTATAAAGATCAATACAAACGAGCTCGCAAAAAGGCTGGAGAAATTGAAAAACGGCAGCTTACAGTTTCAGAAATACAACAATATGAAACGAGGTTATACGAGCTATATTTAACTACAGTTGCAAATGCAGCCTTCAATACTTTTTATCTGCCCAAAAATCATGTTAGAACCATGAAAAATATTTTGGGCGATTCCTTTCAAGTATATGCCTATTTTTTGGACACAAAATTAATTGGTTTTAATACTATTATAAAAAACTCAAATACTCTTGAACCCTATTTTTTAGGATACGACGCGGAGCAGCAAAAAAGCAGATTACTTTATTTGAATATGCTTTATGATATTATTGGTTATGCTTCCGCTAAAAATTTTCAGAAAATTGCCTTTGGCCGAACTGCTTTGGAAATTAAGAGTAGTGTAGGTGCAAAGCCAGTCGAATTATTTGGCTTTATAAAACATTCAAATCCAGTTTTAAACATTTTTATAGCTAAAATTTTTATGTCGTTGGAACCAAAAGTAGAATGGAAAGTTCGAAATCCTTTTAAACTTGATGAACTGGGACAGCAAGCTTAAAGTTTTTTTCTAAAATCTCAATAGTTAGAGAAGTGGTGAGGCCGCAGTATTCTCCATCTATCTGAAAATGAACCGGAACATCTGTTGTAATTGTCGCCGAGCTAGTGGAAATAATAGTGACATCGTCTCCAGATTCAAGAGGCATATTACCCAAAACAATTTTCGAAAATAAAATTAAATTTAGATTCTTTAAAATTACAATTTCAAATTTACCGTCGTTCAAACGCCCAATTGGGTTAATAACTACCCCAGTTCCATATTTTTGAGAATTTGCAACCACAATCATTTTACTATTTACTTCTGTCTTACCTTCTGGCGTGGTAATTACTGCATTAAATGGTAATTCCTCGTCCGTTAATGTGTTTATAGATTGCAATATGTAGCCCACTTTGCCTCTTATACCGCTATTTTGATAATTCTTGATAAGCTCTGCATTCAGACCAAGATCACTCAAGTGAAGGCTCTTTTGTCCATTAATACAGACCATATCTATTTCGATCGGATCATTTTCAAAAGCAACAATTATATTATCACTTAATATTTTAGAAAAGTTAAGATCAACCGACAATCCATTTGCAGAGCCAGCAGGTATTATGCCAAAAATAACATCTTCATTTTGCAAAGTATCTGCGACAAATTTAATTGTACCATCTCCTCCAACAATAATTATCCTAAGTGGTTTATATTTTTGATATAATCGACTTAATTCTATGGCATCTTCATTACCTGTCGTGAAAAAAGTTTTAAGCAGTAACTTATTTATTTTGCAATAAGCATGGACTGCTTCAACAAATTCTACCTTGTCCAAATCACCAGATATTGGATTTACGACCATCAAAATATTCTTTTCGGACTGCATTAGCGGGTAATTAAAGTTTTCTGTTTAATTTGTACTCCAAATATAAATGAATTTTCTAATGAAGCCACTTTTAAAATTATATCGCGGTTATGCCAATGATCAGGAGTTAGTGGTAATGGGTCACGTTTTTTGCCCAAGTAGTAAGGAAGAATACGATTTTCAGAAAAAAAATTTTGGCAACGCTAAGAACATACTTCGAATGTTTCGAGTAAAAACTAGAGCAAACGCTGACGTTTACTTATATCATGATGGAAAGAAAATTCACACAAAGGCATTAGATGATGGATATTTTAAATTTTGCATACCTCTAAAGAATGATTTAGAATTTGGATGGAATAGCTATAGAGTTAGCATTATGCACAATCAAAAAGAAATAATAGAGAAAGGAAGTTATGTGCGTCCACATGATGGAAATTTAGGATTTATATCTGATATAGATGATACGTTTTTGGTTTCGCATACTCGAAATATATTCAAAAAGATGTATATTTTACTCTTCCGAAATGTTAATGACCGAAAGATTTTCGAAGATGTAGTGGCGCATTACCAAGCATTAAGTAATTCTGGTAGAGAACACAGCCGTGGAGAGAATGCGTTTTTTTATGTCAGCAGTAGCGAATGGAATTTGTACCGATTTATTGTAGAATTTACAAAATTGCATCATTTGCCAAGAGCGGTTATGCTGCTTAAAGATATAAAAACAAGCCTTTTAGATTTTTTGGTAACCGGAAGAGGAGATCACAATCATAAATTTGAAAAAGTAAAACACATTTTGGAGTTTTATCCGCATTTACATTATACCCTTCTTGGGGATGACTCGCAGGAAGACGCATTCTTATATGAAGCGATATGCAAAATATTCCCTGTAAATGTAAAAGCAGTTTACATTAGACAAACAGGAAAGAGCAAAAAGGAAAAAATAGTGAAGACTCTAGAAAACATAAATTCTCTAGATGTCTCCACTTTGTATTTTAAAGATAGTAATGAGGCTATTGAACACTCAAGAAGTATTGGACTTATTGTAGATTAAATCGTCGCCTTTTCAATATTCATCTGAGCATCTTCCCAGTCAAGAAGAAGCTGGTCTAACTCTGCTTTCTTTTTGTTGTACGCTGAGAAGAAACTTGCATCCTCAATATGCTTGTCATAATTTGATTCTAAAAGCTTGTCATCTCTCTGAATATTTATTTCTAATTGCTTAATCTGAGATTCAATTTTATTCAATCTATTGTAAAGCGTTTTATTTTTCTTTTGTTCTTCGTAAGACGCTTTATTGCTATCCTTTACCACTTCTTTTTTGGCAACATCTTTCTTCTCAACTTCACGCATATTTTCTAGGTTGCGTTGCTCTAAGAAGTAATTAATATCGCCTAAATATTCATGAATTTTTTGATCCTTAAATTCGTAAACAATATTAGACATCCCTTGAAGGAAATCTCTATCATGCGAAACCAATAATAAAGTTCCTTCATATTTCTGAAGTGCCGTCTTCAAAACATTCTTAGATTTTATATCCAAGTGATTCGTAGGCTCATCCATTAGCAATACGTTTATTGGCTGAAGCAATAATTTACATAAAGCCAAACGATTTCTTTCGCCTCCAGAAAGCACTTTTACTTTTTTCTCTACATCATCACCTCTAAACAAGAATGAGCCCAACATATCTCGAACTTTTGAGCGGTTCGTATCTGTCGCTGCATCTTCCATTGTTTGCAGTAAAGTAATTTCGCCATCGAGATACTCAGCTTGATTCTGTGCAAAATATCCAACTTGAACATTATGTCCTAGTTTAATACTTCCCTGATATTCAAATTCATCAACAATAGCCTTAATAAAAGTAGATT
>CBDUDY010000027.1:0-20283 GCA_965366055.1 uncultured bacterium | reverse complement strand
AAGTCAAATTTTGCGAAAGCTATTCAATCTTTTCTGAATAACGAAGATATTTTATATTAAGTATATTTGCGCTGGTAAAAAGGGGCACGATTTGTGCTTATTTTGCCTATTTTTGACTGTGATTTTACAACAAATCAGCACAGTATCAGTTTTAACTTTCAACCTTGGAAATTTCTTTACCTTGAAAAAATATTTCAGCATTTTTCTATTATTATTTACTGCTATATCGATGCAAGCGCAATTTGATAATACAAATCACGCGATTAACATTCCGGCAGTACCTCCGAGCATTTCAAAACCGCCAAGTCCGAAGCCTGCAACTGCGCCTGCGCCCAAAGCGATGAGTCCAAGTATTTATGATGACGCCTTTAAGCAAAATCGAACGTTGACAATGCCTGATAAGTTAAATGCAGGATTTGGAAAGGATGAGAAGTTTGCAAATCCAAGTAGAGTTATTGAAAACAGAATGAATAGACCAGCGCCATCAAAGGAAAATAGTTATGTGGAGCGCAAAAACTTTTACTTGGGAGAGGTTAGAACTGATGCTGGGACAGTAAATGTTGTCTATAGAGATCATGAATATCCGGATGGTGATGTGATTCGCGTTTACGTAAATGGTAAAGTTGTAAAAGAAGCAGTTTTGCTGGAAACAGAATTCAAAGGATTTTACTTAGCATTGGAACCAGGTTTCAATCAAATAGACTTTGAAGCGGTTAACCAAGGTACTTCGGGGCCTAATACTGCCGAATTTATTATTTACGACGATTATAAAAAGGTAGTTTCCAGCAATAGATGGAATCTTGCTACAGGATTTAAGGCAACAATTATTGTTGTAAAAGAATGATTTTGAACGTTCGGAGTTCAAAAATATAAAAATTCAATTTAGTTGTTTTTCATTTAGAAAATTAAAAGTATTTTTGCGCATGCAACACAACGTACTCATCTTAGATTTCGGATCGCAATATACACAGCTTATTGCCCGTAGAGTTCGCGAATTAAATATATTCTGCGAAATTTTCCCATACAACAAAATTCCAACAGACTTATCTTCTTTTAAGGCGGTAATCTTATCCGGTAGCCCGTTTTCTGTTAGAGCAGAAGATGCGCCGCATCCTGATTTGTCGCAGATAAGAGGTAAACTTCCTTTACTTGCGGTGTGCTATGGCGCGCAATATCTTGCACATTTTTGTGGAGGAGAAGTAGCTCCTTCTTCAATACGTGAGTACGGACGTGCGAATCTTACTTATATTAAGGAAGGTGAGGAGTTTTTTGCTGGAATTTTAGAAAATTCGCAAGTTTGGATGTCACATAGTGATACAATCAAAACTTTGCCAACATCTGCAGTAAAGCTTGCAAGCACAAATGATGTGGAAAATGCGGCATACAAAATTGAAGGCGAAGAAACTTACGCAATTCAATTTCACCCAGAAGTATATCACAGTACAGATGGCAAACAATTGTTGGAAAACTTTCTTGTTAAGATAGCGGATGTTCCTCAAAATTTTACTCCAAATGCTTTTGCTGAGGAAATGGTTGAAGAATTGAAGGAAAAACTTGGTAATGACAAAGTTGTTTTAGGACTTTCTGGAGGTGTAGATTCTACAGTTGCAGCAGTTTTATTAAATAAAGCAATTGGACCAAACTTATATTGCATTTTTGTAAATAACGGTTTATTGCGTAAAAACGAATTCCAAAGTGTTCTTGACCAGTATAAAGATATGGGTCTGAACGTAAAAGGAGTTGACGCTTCGGATAGATTTTTAGATGCATTAGCAGATATTTCTGATCCAGAATTAAAACGTAAAGCAATTGGACGTGTGTTTATCGAAGTTTTTGATGACGAAGCCAATGCATTACAAGATGTAAAATGGTTGGCACAAGGAACAATTTATCCTGATGTAATTGAATCTATATCTGTAAACGGCCCTTCGGCAACTATAAAATCTCATCACAATGTGGGTGGATTACCTGACTTTATGAAGCTTAAAATAGTTGAGCCTCTTCGTATGCTTTTCAAAGATGAAGTGCGCAGAGTAGGAGCAACTTTAGGAATTGATGCTGAGCTATTAGGCAGACATCCTTTTCCGGGTCCAGGTTTATCTATTAGAATATTAGGAGATATCACAAAAGAAAAGGTACGTATTTTACAAGAGGTTGACGCGGTCTTTATCGATGGTCTTAAATCTTGGGGACTGTATGACAAAGTATGGCAGGCAGGAGCAATCCTTTTGCCTGTAAATAGTGTAGGAGTGATGGGTGACGAAAGAACTTATGAGAAAGTTGTTGCACTTCGCGCAGTAGAATCTACTGACGGAATGACTGCAGATTGGGTACATTTACCTTATGATTTCTTAATGAAAGTATCAAATGATATTATAAATAAAGTAAAGGGAGTAAATCGTGTTGTTTACGATATTAGCTCAAAACCGCCGGCGACAATCGAGTGGGAATAAGAATTTAAAGGTGGGGTTAATTTTACATTTTCGAAGGTGATTGCTTTTCATTTGCAATTTCCGGAGCTGTAAAATTAACCTTCTTTTTTTTGAGGAACTATAATCCGATTTTTTTATTTAATTTTAAGTGAAATTTAGCAAAGAATTTTTTAATTATTCCTGGGATTATTACAATGCACTTTCGTTGAAACGTATGTTATTGTTATCAAAAATTAAATAACAAAGCCAATAAAATAAAGATCTTTGCAAACATCGATTGGATAATTTTAACTGCTTTTAAATAATACATTTTGAAAAATATAGATTTTAATTTCACAAGACATATCGTAATTGGCAAGCTTTTAATGTTAATGCCGATCATGCTTTTCTTTTTGGGTACTTTAGTCAGCTTTTCGCAAGATAATTTTTTAAAACATACCGTCAAGCAGGGAGAAACTGTCACTAATATTGCGAAGCAGTATAGTGTAACTCCCTATGATATATACCGGTTGAATCCAGACTCTAAAACTGGAATTAAATTGGGAGATATAATTTTGGTTCCTACAAAATCAACAACTAAGATGGAGTCGAAATCAAATTATAAGAAATCTGAGGATGCTCCTGTGAAGAAAAATGTTGAAAATTCTGCAACAACGCACGAAGTACTCGCGAAAGAAACTCTTTTTAGCATTGCACGCCAATATAAAGTTAGCGTTGAAGATTTAATTGCTGCCAATCCTATGGTTTCAGATGGTCTTAAAATAGGTCAAGTATTAGAAATTCCCACTGGAACTAAAGTTGTGATCAGCAAATTGAACGGAGGATCAAAAAAGAAAATTACTCATGAAGTGGTTGCAAAGGAAACTGCTTACGGAATTTCTCAGCAATATGGCATTACCATAGCGGAGCTTGAAAAGCAGAATCCGTCTATTGTAGAAGGACTTCGAATAGGTCAAATATTGGAAATCACAGTTGCAAATTCATCTAATAAAGCGAATATTCCTGTTGCAATTCCTGAAGTTAGTACAGTAATCGCGTCTTCAATTCCTGCAGTTAAGTCGACTGCTTACGGAAGTTATGAAGTGAAGCCGAAAGAAACCATCTACAGTCTTACTCAAAATTTAAATATTACGGAGTCAGAACTAAATCGTTTAAATCCTGAATTAAGTGAAGGACTTAAAATTGGAATGATTTTAAAAGTTCCTGCTGCTGGTTCGATGGCCTACAATCAAATATCTACGTTCAAAGATTTGACAAAAACATTGAATACTACAAAGAGAAAAGAACTTGTATTGTTACTTCCTTTTAATGCTTCAAAAATTCAAGGAGATAGTATCACCTCAATTGATGCAAGGCTTAAAACTGATCCTTTCCTTAATATGACACTTGATTTTTATGCGGGCGCATTGATGGCAATTGATTCAGCAAAAACTCTAGGACTTAATATTGATGTTAAGATATATGATTCACAAGAAAGCAAACAATCTTCTGCAGTCGACGCTTTATACAAAAGCAATAAACTAAGTAATGCTGATGTGATAATAGGGCCATTCTATCAGCAGTATGCAGAAAAAACTGCATCATTATTAACCAAAGATAGTATTCCCGTTATTTCTCCGCTATCAAAGGAGAGTGTAAAACCTGTAGCTAATTTATATCAAGCAACGCCACCAGCAATTTTTACTAAAAAGAAATTGATGGATTTTATGTCTGCAAAATCTGCTAATATTATAATGGTCAGCTCTCCCAAAAAAGCTGCAAACCGTGATTTTGTAACTAAGAATTATCCAAACGTAAGACTTGTTGACCTTTCAGAAAACGGAAGTTTATCTTCAGAAAATCTGAAAGCAATGCTTGTAAAAGGCAAGATGAACTACGTAATTCTAGATTCTGAAAAGACAGGGATGATTTTGAGTACTACTAGTATTTTGCAAAGCGAAATGAGTTCGTACGATTTACAACTTGTATTGCTTGAATTGAACGAGACATTAGATTTTGAAGAGATATCGATGAAGAGACTCACTAACTTAAAGATGATGTATCCATCGCTTATTAGAGAAAACCTGTCTAACGAAGCGACGATTTTTGAAAATAGTTTTAAGAAAGTAAATAACATTTTGCCTAGTCAATATGCGATACGAGGGTTTGATATCACTTTTGATACTATGTTGCGTATGTCGCAGCAGAAAGGATTTAAACAATCGACTTTAGAGGATAAAACACAGCAAGTGGAAAGTAAATTTGAGTATGCTGCAAAAAAATCAGAAGGTTATATAAATCAAGGAGTGTATGTTCTTCAATATAATGATGACTTAACAATAAAAGAAGCAAATTAATGACTACAAGTGTTACATATTTAGGAAATTTACGTACATCATCTGTTCATTTACAATCAGGGAGTACAATGCTTACCGATGCACCAACGGACAATAATGGAAAAGGTGAAGCTTTCTCTCCAACCGATACAGTTGCAAACGCTTTGGCTACTTGTATGTTTACTATTATGGCAATCAAATGCAATAGTATGGATCTTGAACTTATTGGATCAACAGCATCTGTAACTAAGGTTATGGCAGAAGGTCCTAGAAGAATAGCTAAAATTATTATTGAATTTGAAATGTCGGGTGTCGTTGATAAAAAGACACAAGTGCTATTAGAAAAAACAGCTTTCACATGCCCGGTACATTTAAGTTTGCATCCAGATATTATTAGAGATGTAACTTTCAATTGGAAGTAATTCTGATATTCGAAACCTATTTTGATAGATAATAGAAAAGAGCTTATTAAATTAGCTCACGCAAAAATGCCATTTGGTAAATATGAAGGAAAGTATTTGATAGAAATTCCTGAATATTATATTGTTTGGTATTCAAATAAAGGATTTCCTGCAGGTACTTTAGGAAAGCAACTTCAGCTAGTTTATGAGTTGAAATTAAATGGTCTAGAAGATCTTGTTCGAAATATAAGAAGACAATATCCCAAACCTTAAAGGTGTTTGGGATATTTTGTTTTTGGTAGGAAATGGTTTTTATAAAATTCTACTGCTGAAAAGAATTCTTGTCCAATAAAATTCGTACTTTTGCCACGTTTTTTTACACAGCTACAATACAACTACAACACATGAATCAGACAAAATATATCTTTGTTACAGGAGGAGTAACATCCTCTTTAGGAAAGGGAATTATAGCAGCTTCTTTGGCCAAATTACTTCAGGCAAGAGGATACCGAACAACAATTCAGAAGTTTGATCCTTACTTAAATGTTGATCCAGGAACTTTAAATCCTTACGAACATGGAGAATGTTATGTTACCGATGACGGTGCAGAAACAGATCTTGATCTTGGTCACTACGAGCGTTTTTTGAACGTCCCTACTTCACAGGCCAACAATGTTACAACAGGAAGAGTATATCTTTCAGTTATTGAGAAAGAACGAAGAGGGGAGTTTTTAGGAAAAACTGTTCAGGTTGTACCGCATATTACCAATGAAATCAAAGAGCGCATGCAGCTTTTGGGGCGTAATGGGGAGTATGATATTGTAATTACAGAAATTGGTGGTACAGTGGGAGATATTGAGTCTCTACCATATATTGAATCTGTTAGGCAATTAGTTTGGGAATTAGGAGAGAACAATAGTCTTGTTGTGCACTTAACATTAATTCCATATTTAGCAGCAGCCGGAGAATTAAAAACAAAACCTACACAGCACTCAGTAAAAACGCTGATGGAAAGTGGAATCAAAGCAGATATATTAGTTTGCAGAACAGAGCATGAATTGTCAGACGAACTTAGACAAAAATTGGCTTTGTTTTGTAATGTAAAACGTGAAGCGGTAATCCAATCGATTGATGCTTCTACTATTTATGAAGTTCCAAATATGATGCTACAAGAAGGTCTTGATAGAGTAGCATTAAAAAAACTTGATTTACCAGAAAAGAATACGCCTGATTTAAAAAATTGGAATATATTTTTACATAAATTAAAAAATCCTAAGCATTCTGTAAATGTGGGATTGATTGGTAAATATGTAGAACTTCAAGATTCTTACAAATCTATTATCGAAGCGTTTATTCATGCAGGTGCAACAAACGAAACGAAAGTTAACATAGTATCTATTCAATCAGAATTTTTGGATGCAAATAATGCGCAAGCAAAACTTAAAGATCTTGATGGTATTCTTGTAGCTCCAGGTTTTGGAGAAAGAGGAATTGAAGGAAAGATTGAAACCGTTCGATATGCAAGAGAAAACAATATTCCTTTTTTAGGAATTTGTCTTGGAATGCAAATGGCGGTAATTGAGTTTTCTCGAAATGTGCTTGGACTAAAAGATGCCAACTCAACAGAAATGAATGCTGGTACTGCAAATCCAGTAATTGATTTAATGGAAGAGCAGAAAACCATTACGGACAAAGGCGGCACCATGCGTTTAGGTGCATGGAAATGTGACCTTAAACCGGGAAGTTTAGCTAGTGAAGTATACGGTACTACTTCTGTTCTTGAGCGTCATCGCCATAGATACGAATATAATAGCGATTATCAGGAAGTTTTGGATAATGCTGGTTTAAAATCATCGGGAATTAATCCTGATACTGGGCTTGTAGAAATTGTTGAGATTAATTCTCATCCATTCTTTATCGGAGTTCAATACCATCCCGAATATAAAAGTACTGTAGCAAATCCACATCCTTTATTTGTGAGTTTTGTTTCGGCAATGGTGGCACACAAGAGTAAATAAACTGGTTGTTTTATAAAAAAGAAATATTATTTAAATAAAGAATGGAAAATAAGAAATTAGACCTCAATTCCATAATAGGTTTTGCGTTAATCTTCGGGATTTTGATTTGGATTATGTACTCAAATCAGCCTTCTACAGAAGAACTTGCGGCAGAAAAAGCTAAGAAGGAACAGGTTTCCAATCAGGAAAAAATAGAGAGCATTACTAAGAAAGAAGTGGCAACTCTACAAACTGCTGTAACAACTTTAGACACTTCTGTAGCTGCAACATCTACTGATGCAGCGGCCATTGATGCTGCAGGTACAACAGTTCTTGAAAATGAGCTCTTAAAATTGACAATTGCAAATAAAGGTGGATACATCGTTGAAGCAGTAGTGAAGAATTTTGAGCGTTTTGCAAAAGGTTCGGGACAAACGGTCAAAATTATTACTGACAATAATGCCGATCTAAATATCAAACTTCAAACTCAGGACAAACGTCTTCTTGAAACAAAAGATATGCTTTTTGTTCCTACTCTAACAGAAGTTGCTGGAAATAAAGTGCTTACAATGCGCCTAAAAGCAGGTGCAGCAGAATATCTTGATTTTGTTTATGTATTAAAGCCAAACGAGTATATGCTTGACTTTGATGTTAAATCTCAAGGTTTAAGTAAAGTTATAGACGTTTCGAAGCCACTTGATATGGAGTGGTCGATGAAAACTTATAGAAACGAAAAAAGTGTATCAAATGAAAATAGATATGCTGAATTGGTTTATGAATATGAAGGTGGGAAAGATGATTATTTAGGTCAAGGTCAAGATAAAACTACTGTTGAAAAAGATGTAACTTATATTGCATTCAAGCAGCACTTTTTTACATCTATCTTACTTACAAACACACCTTTTGAAAAAGCTGAACTTTACTCTAACAACTTAGTACAGGACGTAGAAAAAGATACAATTTTTACCAAAAGCTTTAAAGCGAATATACCGTTAGCATTTAAAAACGGTGATTTGTCTCATCAAATGAATTGGTACTACGGACCTGCTGACTATAAAATTCTAAAAAGCTACAAACGCAATCTTGATGAAATAGTTCCTTTAGGATGGGGAATCTTTGGATGGATTAACAAATTCCTATTCATTCCAGCATACGGATTTTTAAGTATGTATATGTCTGAAGGTTTGGCAATTATTCTTTTTACTATTTTAATAAAATTAATTTTATCTCCAATTACTTATAAATCGTTCTTGTCGCAGGCAAAAATGAAAGTATTGCGACCAGAAATAGCTGATTTGAATGAGAAGTTCAAAAATGAGCCAATGAAAAAACAGCAGGAAACGATGAAGCTGTATGGTAAAGCGGGTGTAAATCCTATGGCAGGTTGTATTCCAGCTTTGCTTCAGATGCCTGTTTTCTACGCATTGTTTCAGTTCTTCCCGTCAGAAATTAATCTTCGTCAGCAAGGATTCTTATGGGCAGATGATTTATCGTCGTTTGACTCTGTACTGAAATTACCTTTCTATATCCCGCTTTATGGTGATCACGTGAGTGTGTTCCCAATTCTTGCATCAATTGCTATTTTCTTTTATATGAAAATGACAACTGGAGATCAAGCAATGAGTGCGCCTCAACAAGAGGGTATGCCAGATATGCAGAAAATAATGAAAGTAATGATTTACATCTCACCTTTAATGATGCTACTATTCTTTAATAGTTATGCGTCTGGATTGAGTTTGTATTACTTTATTTCGAATCTAATTACAATTGGTATTATGCTTGTAATTAAAAACTACATCATCGATAGTGATAAAATTCACTCTCGCATTCAGGAAAATAAACTTAAGGAGAAACCTCAAAGTAAATTCCAAAAGAAAATGCAACTAATGATGGAGCAGGCAGAAGAGCAGAAGAAATTAAAAAAATAATTTTAGAATATAAAAAGAGGCACTTTATTTGAAGTGTCTTTTTTTATATCCTTTCTACAATTATTGCAAATACTAAAATACCTTTTAAAAAGTTATAAAGATTATTTCAACCAATATACAATAACATGAAAATATATATAGTTTTACTTTCTTCATTTTTAGCTATTACTTCAGCCTTTTCACAAAATAATCCCGCTCCTAATAAACTTGATTCCAATGGAAAAAAGCATGGAGAATGGAATGGTTTTTTTGATAAAACTAAGGCAGTTAAGTATGAGGGAACTTTTAACCATGGAGTAGAAACTGGGACCTTTACTTTTTATAATGATAATCCAACTCATACCGTAATGGCAACTCGTGATTTCAGCAAGCAACCAAATGCTGCATACACGATTTTTTATGATGATCTTAAAAACAAAGTTAGTGAGGGAAATGTGGTCAATAGAGTTTATGAAGGACTATGGAAATACTACCATAGGAATTCAAAAGAGATTATGACTACCGAAAATTATAAGAAAGGAGTTCTTAGTGGAAAAAGAACGGTTTTTTATAAAGATGGGAAAATTGCAGAAGAGGCGGTTTATGTTGATGGAAAACGAAATGGAACTTATAAAAAAATTAGTGCCAACGGAATAGTGCTAGAAGAAGCTACTTATCAGAATGGGGAGCTTCACGGCCCCTCTATATATAAAGATCCAGATGGAAATGTTGTTGCGAAAGGGAATTATAAAAACGACCAGAAGTGGGGTACTTGGCAATTTTTTGAAAACGGAAAACTTAGTAGCAAAGAAAAATATCCGCTTAACGGAGAATCGGGTAAACCAAAAGGAAAATAAATTTATATATCGTACTTTTGCACCTCAAATAATGATAGCATGAAAAGGGTAGTAGTAGGACTTTCTGGAGGAGTAGATTCAAGTGTAGCAGCATATCTTTTGCAAAAGCAGGGATATGAAGTGATTGGGCTTTTTATGAAGAACTGGCACGATGACACGGTTACAATTTCCAATGAATGTCCGTGGCTAGAAGATAGCAATGACGCCCTTCTTGTAGCGGAAAAATTGGGAATTCCGTTTCAAACAGTAGATTTAAGTGAGCAGTATCAAGAAAAAATCGTTGATTATATGTTTCGTGAATACGAAAAAGGTCGAACTCCAAATCCTGACGTATTATGCAACCGCGAAATCAAGTTTGATGTTTTTATGAAAATCGCCCTTAGTCTTGGAGCAGATTATGTCGCAACTGGACATTATTGCCGAAAGGGTGAAATTGAAGTTGATGGTGTCGCAACTTATAAACTTCTTGCAGGAGCAGACAATAACAAAGATCAATCCTATTTTTTATGCCAGCTTTCTCAAGAGCAATTGGCAAAATCATTGTTTCCTATTGGTGAACTTACAAAACCTGAAGTACGAGAAATCGCAGCTGAAATGGAATTGATCACGGCAGAAAAAAGAGATTCACAAGGGCTTTGTTTTATCGGTAAAGTCCGACTACCAGAATTCTTGCAACAACAACTTCAACCGAAGGAAGGTTTAATTATCGAAATAGATAAAGATCATCCCATCTATTCAGAAAAAGTTGACATCAATAATCTAGAGGCAATTTCGCGAAAGCGTATTTATTCTCCAGATATGGGTAAAGTTGTAGGTAAACATCAAGGCGCTCACTACTTTACGATCGGACAGCGCAAAGGATTAAATGTTGGTGGCACAACTGAGCCATTATTTATTATTGCAACAGACGTAGAATCAAATACAATTTATACTGGAAAAGGAAGCCATCATCCTGGATTATTGAGAAGTGCACTTTTTGTTTCTAATGAAGAACTGCATTGGGTTCGCCCAGATCTAAAACTTTCAATAGGTAACAAAATGAAAGTTGAAGCACGAATTAGATACAGACAACCTCTGCAAGAAGCAGTTTTGCATCAGCAAGAAAATGGAATGTATATCGTGTTTACGCAGCCGCAGTCGGCTGTTACAGAAGGACAATTTGTTGCTTGGAATTTGGGTGATGAATTAGTTGGTTCGGGGGTTATTTCATAAATTAGGCGCAAATATTTTTTAAATGAAAAGATCATTACTTCTGCTTTTTATCTGCTGTTCCTTTATTTCGTTTGCTCAACAAGATGCGTGGGTTTACTTAAATAGCAAGCCACAATCCCAAAATTACTTTGACAATCCACTTTTAATGCTAACTCAGAGAGCTTTGGACCGAAGAACAGTTCAATCAATTTCGGTTGATATTCTGGATGTCCCTGTTGATGAAAATTATATACTTCAAATACAAAGCTCAAACGGAATTACGGTCAAAGCGAAATCAAGATGGATGAATGCCCTTCATGTGCAAGGATCAATTTCGAATATTAATGCGCTGAAAACTTTGCCAATTGTAGCATCAGTTATTTTTGCAGATCGCTCCTTAAATGCTGGTGGAAAATCAAAAATTCCAAGAGAGAATCCGACTAAAAAAGTGATGGAAACGGCAACGATTTTTCCATATGGCAATTCTGCAAATCAGATAGAAATGCTTAGCGGAAATGTCCTTCACGAACAAAACTTTACGGGATCTGGCAAGATTATAGCTGTTATGGATGCTGGTTTTCCAGGGGTTGATATTACAGAACCTTTTGCTAGATTGCGCAATAATAATTTGATTCTTGGCGGATATGATTTTGTAAATAGAAACTCAAACTTTTATTCTGGTAACGCTCACGGCACGATGGTTTTGTCAACAATGGGTGGTTATGTGCCAAATCAACTTGTAGGGACCGCTCCTAATGCAGCCTATTATTTATTTATTACAGAAGATGTAAATAGCGAAACTCCTCTTGAAGAATCTCTTTGGGTAGAGGCGGTGGAAGAGGCAGATAGACTGGGAGTAGATGTTATCAATACTTCTTTAGGTTATTTTGACTTTGACAATTCTGCTTATGATTACACTTACGAGGACTTAAATGGCACTACTTCTTTTGCAAGTCGTGGTGCAGATCTTGCTTATGCAAAAGGGATGATCGTCGTTGTTTCAGCTGGAAACTCTGCATTGACATCTAATCCTCACATTGGAGTTCCTGCCGATGCAGTTCATGCCTTAACAATTGGATCAGTTACTTCCGAAGGTTATTATTCTTCTTTTAGTTCAATTGGGTATACTGCTGATGGTAGAGTGAAACCTGACGTTGCTGCACAAGGAAGCGCATCTGTTCTAGCGCTCCCTGACGGCTCGATCGCCGTTGCAAGTGGAACTTCATTTTCATCACCAATTATGTGTGGACTAGTCGCATCACTATGGCAAGCATTCCCATCTTATACAAATGAGCAGATAATGCAACTTATCAAAGAATCCTCAAGTCAATATACAACTCCTGATGAAGAACTCGGGTACGGAATTCCAGATTTTGATACTGCTTTGAATAATGGAACACTAATGGTGTCTTCTATTACTAGTGGAGATTTTAAAATCTATCCAAATCCAGTTTCGGAAACAATCAACATTTCTTCAACAACAAATTCAGAGCTTAAGTCAATAGTCTTATTTAATATTTTCGGACAATCGGTATATAAATCGTCATTGTCAGGAACTACAAATTCAATAAATCTAAGCGAATTAGCTTCAGGAATATATATTTATAAAATTGAAAATTCTCAAGGATTTTCGACTGGAAAAATTCAAAAAAAATAAAGCATTTCATGAACAGAATTACAGAGCTCTTTGGCATTAAGTATCCTATTATTCAGGGTGGAATGATTTGGAATAGTGGGTATAAACTGGCAAGTGCAGTAAGCAACGCGGGTGGTTTAGGTCTCATTGGAGCAGGATCAATGTACCCTGAAATTTTGAGAGAGCATATTCAAAAATGCAAATTGGCAACTGATAAACCTTTTGGTGTAAATGTGCCGATGCTTTATCCCAATTGCGAAGAAATTATCGATATAATAATTGAAGAAGGTGTAAAAATCGTTTTTACTTCTGCGGGAAATCCTAAAACTTGGACACAAAAACTTCAGAGTCACGGTATAAAAGTGGCTCATGTTGTTAGTAGCTCAAAGTTTGCAATAAAAGCACAAGATGCTGGAGTTGATGCGGTGGTTGCCGAAGGTTTTGAAGCTGGTGGACATAATGGACGCGAAGAAAGCACCACTTTGACTTTAATTCCGATGGTTCGTGAAGCAATCACAATTCCCCTAATAGCTGCTGGCGGGATAGGAAATGGCGCAGGCATTTTGGCCGTGATGATTTTGGGTGCAGATGCAGCACAATTAGGAAGTTTGTTTGCAGCTTCGAATGAATCTTCTGCCCACATCAATTTTAAAAATACAATAGTTGAACTTCCAGAAGGTGGAACTCAAGTTACACTTAAAGAGTTAGCTCCAGTAAGATTAATTAAAAATAAGTTTTACAATGATGTGCAAGACGTTTATGCAAAATGCGGGAACAAAGAAGATTTGCAAAATATTCTCGGTCGCGCTCGCGCAAAACTTGGAATGTTTGAAGGAGATTTAATCGAAGGCGAGCTAGAAATTGGGCAAGTAAGTGGATTAATAAAAGAAATTAAGCCAGTATCTCAAATTATGGATCAACTTTTGAAAGAATTTGATCAGGCAAAAACAGCGTGTCTAACGTTTTAAAAAGTAAAAAATGAAAAAAATATTTCTTATAATAACATTTCTATTTATTGCAACAGCTAGTCAAGCTCAAGTATACAAATTTATAACTTCTAGCTTTAGTGTTTCAGAAAGAACGGGGAAAAATGTTTGGTCGAAGTGGTCAAAGCCACAAGACGCTTCAATTGTGGTTTCTGTCGATCCTAAAAAAGATCGGATAGTGATTTATTCTCAAGAGATCCAACTCTACACTATAATGAATTATCAACCAACAGTTGAGAATGAAAAGTCCATTGTAAATGGCTTTATTTGCGCTGGAGAAGACGGCGAACGATTCACGATTTCGATAATAACTCGCAAAGATCAAGGCAATAGAAAGCAATTATATCTAAATCAAAAAGATGTGATGATCGTTTATAATATGAGAAATTATAAATAATCTTTTTTCGCACATTTAAGTAAGATTTTTAAGTAGTGCAATAGAAAGGTATTAGATATTAAAACAGTGTGAAAGGGTATTTAGAAAGTAATTTTAAAGTTGTAAATTTGCTTCTTCACATAAATAAAATAAGATGGAAAACGGAATATATGCAAAATTCAATACAAGCAAAGGTGCTGTAATTGTAAAATTGGAGCACGAAAAAGCTCCAGGAACTGTTGGAAACTTTGTAGCTCTTGCTGAAGGCAATCTTGAAAATAAGGTAAAACCACAAGGGGAGCCATTTTATAACGGTCTTAAATTTCACCGTGTAATTCCAGATTTTATGATTCAAGGTGGTTGTCCTCAAGGAACAGGTACTGGAGGTCCAGGATATAAATTTGACGATGAATTTCACCCAGATTTAAAACACGATAAACCAGGAATTCTTGCAATGGCAAATTCTGGTCCTGCAACAAACGGATCTCAGTTTTATATTACACACGTACCTACTAGTTGGTTAGACAATAAGCATACTGTTTTTGGACATGTTGTAGAAGGTCAAGATATTGTTGATGAAGTTGCTCAAGGAGATCATCTGGAAAGCATCGAAATCTTGAGAGAAGGAGAAGAAGCAAAAAAATGGAACGCTGTGGAAGCTTTCAGAACCTTTGAAGGATCTCGTGCAAAACGTGAATTGAAGGAAATGGAATTATCAGAAGCTAAAATGGAAGAATTGGCTGCTGGTTTCCAAAAAACTGAAAGTGGACTACGTTATCAATATATTGTTCGCGGAAGCGGAAAACAAGCACAAGAAGGTAAAACTGTTGCTGTTCATTATATCGGAACTCTTGACAACGGAAAAGAATTTGACAATTCTTACAAGAGAAAAAAACCGATCGATTTTCAACTTGGTAGAGGAAATGTAATTGAAGGATGGGACGAGGGAATCGCTTTATTGAAAGAAGGTGACAAAGCTCGTTTTGTAATTCCATCACATTTAGCATACGGATCTTCGGGCGCAGGTGGCGTTATTCCTCCAAATGCAGTTTTGATCTTTGACGTAGAACTAATGGAAGTGAAATAATTACAATCTCATTTTATAAAAAAAAGGCACTTCAATTGAAGTGCCTTTTTTGTTTTTTATAACCTAAAATTGCTTCCATTTAATGCTACATCCCATACTAGGTTTTTGAGTCTTAGATAATGAGCGATTATAGATAAGCGCGTCAATGGCGTTTCTTAAATCAGATCCACTAAGTGAAATTCCGTTTCCTGGTCGTGAATCGTCAAGCTGACCGTGGTAAAAAAGTTTGTCCAAAGAATCAAAAAGAAAAAAATCGGGAGTATAAGCTGCAGCAAACTTTTTTGCTACTTCTTGGTCCGCATCAAAAAGATACGGAAAATCAATTCTGTTGTCCATAGCAAAGTCTGCCATTTCTTCTGGACCATCTTCCGGAAAAGTTCCGGTATCACTACTAGAAATAGCAAAAACTCCGAGTCCTTGCACGCGGTAATCATTTGCAATCATTACAATTTCGTCAATTGCATGCAGCACATAAGGACAATGATTAGAAATGAAAATTACTAACGTTCCTTTATTTCCTCGGAGTTCATCAAAAGTGTAAAAGCTATTGGAATTGGTGTCTTTTAATAAAAAATTTGGTGCTTTGGATTCAAGCGGTAACATAGTAGAAGCTGTTGTAGCCATTGCGTTATCGAGTTATTTATTGATACTAAGATACGATAAAATCTTGCATCTCTTTTGTTCTAAAGATCTTATATAAGTAGAAATTGCTTAATATTGTCTTTAACAAACTGTTTAACAAACAACAAATGAACACGGCCACATACGAATCTTTTTCAGAACTTAATATCAGAATCGGAACGGTAATTAGTGCGGAGCATTTTGCAGAGGCACTTAAACCGGCATTAAAGCTTAAAATTGATTTCGGATCCGAAATTGGAATTCTAAGCACCTCTGCACAAATAACTGATTATTATTCTCCCGTTACTTTGATAGGAAGGCAGGTTGTTGCAGTTGTAAATTTTCCGCCAAAGCAAATTGCAAACTTTATAAGTGAGTGCTTAATCTTGGGCGCAGTCGACTCAGATCATAAAGTGGTTCTCTTGCAAACGGATTCTCAAGTTGAAAATGGACTTAGAATTTCCTGAACATAATTTTTTACATTTACTTCTTTCAGGATATCTAAATTAATGTCAGATCGAAAATGTGCACAATTGCTGCGAGCTATGCAACTACTTGAATAACTACTATCCAAAAGCTTTTTTACAGAATCAAAAAGATGTTTTTTTTCTTTTTACGGAGGCATTTTTTTTAAAATTATAATTACTGCAAAAATAATTTTCTAGTAGTAATGTAATGACCAATTTATGCAGCTTAAAAAACAAATAGTAAATTACAAAAAATACCGGAGGATAATGCAAATATGACTCCTTACGATTACTTTGTCAAGTATTTATTTATAGTATTTCTTGTGGAATTAAAGTGATTAAGAAATTATTTAATTATAATTTTTACGATGGGAAAGGGTCAAAAATTGCGATTGATCATTTTCTTTAGATTTGAATAAAAATTGTCTCTTTTATTTGGGCGAGCCCTTTCGCCAGAACTTTTTCGTAAAGTTGAACTTATAATTTGGCTCAAGGTCAGGCTGTCCGTTCTCAATCTTTATTGTAGCTTTTGCTTCGCAAAGCCACAATAAAGGATTTCCTCTACCATCCTTCTCGCAAAAATTCTGATACGTCATAACATTAAAGTTTTTAATCAAAAAAAAATTCTTATCAAATCATAAAAAAACATCTCTATTTTTAGAAATATATTTTTTCTAAAAATAGAGTTTTAGAGACAGAAAAATTTTACTAGTTTCTCAATGCATTAGTATCTCCCAAAATTTTCACAGGTTTTTTATTTTCGTCAATTGCTACAAATGAAAACTGACCGCTTACGGCCTTCTCTCTTCCATCGGAGTACATTTGCTCAATAAAGATATCTACGCTTACTTTTAAACTAGTATTTCCGATATGAACTACTTTGCCCACGAGTTCGATAATTGTGCCGGCCGGAATTGGTTTTGTAAAATCGATTCGGTCGCTGCTAACTGTTACCATTATTTGTCGGCTAAATCTCGTTGCTGTGATAAATGCCACTTCATCCATCAAATGCATTGCGGTTCCGCCAAATAAGGTATCGTAATGATTTGTAGTACTTGGGAAAACAGCTTTAAAAATTCGTGTTTCCGACTGGGCAATTCTTTTGTCTATGTTCATAGTTGATTAGATATTGTATTAATTTAAAGTGATCTTAGCAGAGAAAATTTCGCCGAAAGGCGCCACAAAAAAAAATACAATAAATAGAAAAATCGTTGTTTCAAGAACAACCATTTTACAAAAATGTTGCACAAAGTTTCAATGGCGCGGAAACGTTGAAAAATGATATTAGTGGTTTTCTGACTTATGTTTTTTAAAACACCTACAGTTGCGCGACAGTTCGTGAATTGCACACGATTACCCAGTAATTATTGATTCCCTTTAGAAAATCAAAATTAAAATATCAAGCTCAAAGATATTCATATAAAAAGTATAAAAATAAAAAACCTCAAGAATATTACTACGCTTGAGGTTGTACCTTATATAAATCTAAATATTTTAAATATCTTCAAAACTAATATTTGTAAAAGCACTTACTGGCTGAAATTCATCTGAAGACACGGCAGTTGTAAACTCCTTTTTGAAATCTTTTTGATGTCTTTCAGATATAACTTCTTCACCTTTATGATTAAGTACATACGAGGTCATCTGCTCCAAAATATCAGCGAACGCACTAAAATCCTCTTTATAAAGATAAATTTTATGTTTTTTGAAGTGGAAGGATCCGTCTTCTTCTGTAAATTTTTTGCTTTCGGTAATTGTAATATAATAATCATCGGCCTTTGTAGATCGCACATCAAAAAAGTACGTCCTTCTTCCTGCTCTTAAAACTTTAGAAAAAATTTCTTCTTTTTCTAACATTTCACTTTCTCTCATAAACATTTTTGGTTGTGTGTTAATTACATTTCAAAAATGATAAAATTTGAAGTCAAAAACAAACTAATCAACTTTTTCTTTTTCGGAAAGTTGTTTAAGATATAATTCTTTATAATAACCATCTGTATTGATTAGCTGATTATGAGTTCCTTGTTGTAAAATTCGGCCATTATCCAAGATCAAAATATTATCTGCGTTTTTTGCAGAAGATACGCGATGGCTAATTATTATGGTTGTTTTGTCTACGCAAAATTCTTTTAAATTATTTAAAATTGCCTCTTCTGTATCGGTATCAACCGCCGAAAGACAATCGTCTAACAAGAGAATTGCTGGATTCTTGATTACTGCGCGTGCAATGGAAACTCTTTGTTTTTGCCCCCCAGAAAGTGTAATTCCGCGCTCTCCTAATACTGTTTCGTACTTTAAATCAAAATCTTGAATGTTGTGATCGACATGGGCAATTTTCGCTGCTTCGACAACTTCTGCATCAGAAGCGTCTTCTTTTCCGAATTTGATATTGTTCTTTATACTGTCCGAAAACAAAAATGCATCTTGTGGCACCATTCCGATACTATCTCTCAAATTGTCAAGATTTAATAGACGAACATCTTTGCTGTCTATAGAAACAACTCCCGAATCTACATCATACAATCTACTGATCAACTGAAGAATAGTAGATTTTCCAGAACCCGTTTTTCCTAAGATAGCGAGTGTTTCGCCTCTTCTGACTTTGAAACTAACATCAGTAAGAGCTTGAATGTTTGTATCATCATATACAAAAGTCACCTCTTTAAATTCGATGCTTCCAGAAACTGTAGAAGGCTCGCTCGTATTATTAACAATTGTAGGTTCGATTTTTAGAAATTCATTGATACGCTTTTGGGAAGCTTCAGCCTCCTGCACCATTGAGGAAATCCATCCTAAAGACGCAACAGGCCAAGTAAGCATATTTACATATAATATAAATTCGGCAATGACTCCAATACTTTTTATAGTACCATTGATGTACATCATTCCCCCAAAATAAATTACCACAAGATTACTGATACCGATTAGAGCAATCATTAAAGGTCCAAAAAGCGATTGAACTTTAGCAAGATCCATACTCTTAGTTTTACTTTGTTCTGCTAAGTCGATCATATTCGTCTCATGCTGACGCTCTAATGAATACGCTTTGATAACTCTAATTCCTGAGAATATTTCCTGAGAAAATGTTGAAACTGTTGAAAGGTTTTGCTGGAAAATAGTACTTCGCTTATTTATTTCGACGCTCAATTTATATATAGCATAAGAAAGCAGAGGTAAAGGCAACAAAGTATAAAGTGTTAATAATGGTGAAACATTATACATATAAACGATCACGATGCTAAAGCGAATGAACGTGTTTATCGTGTACATTACCGCGGGCCCAACATACATACGCACTTTTCCAACATCCTCACTAATGCGGTTCATCAAATCACCTGTTCTGTTTTGTTTGTAAAAACTTTGTGATAATCGCTCATACTGTCGAAAAACTTCATTTTTGAGATCGAATTCCACATATCTAGACATTACAATCAGCGACTGACGCATTAGAAAAGTTAGAATTCCAGCAACAATCGTGGTTGCAATAATGAGCATAATATTGGTTAATAATTCTGACTGTATCTCAGAATTTGCAGCGGCGCCAAGCTTAAAGGATTCTTCAATCGCTGTGAATGACTTACTTATAAGTTTTGGAGTGAATAGTGAGAATATTTGGGCTGCTATTGTTGCTATTATTCCAAAAATCAACCTATATTTATATTTGACAAAATACTTATTTAAATATTGTAATTCCTTCATGAAGCTTTCTTAATTATTTTTTGATTTGTTCCCTTTAAAATTTAAAGGAGTTATATATTAAAGGATTGCGTTGTGAGCAACAAACGATGAATATTTGCATTATTTTAAATTTCTTTTGCGAAATTTTCAATTTAATTTTAAATTAGCATTTAGGTTTTGTCAAACTAACCACTTCATAAAATAATAATATATGATTACTGAAAGTACTACTGCAAAAGATTTACACAAAATTGATCCCGTATTTGGTCAAGTATCATTTGATAACCACGAGCAAATCGTTTTTTGCCATGACAAAGATACTGGTTTAAAAG
>CBDUDY010000026.1:0-20831 GCA_965366055.1 uncultured bacterium | reverse complement strand
CTATGATAAAAAAAATGACCGCTTATTTAGCAGTCATTTAAAATTTAAAAGTTACCTAGTAACCAATATATGATAATAAATACGATGATCGTACCAATACATCCACCGCCTAGTTTTTTGGCTCCCCATCCGGCCAATATAGTTTTGAAAAATCCGTTCATAATGCTGTTGTTTTTGGTTTCAGTAAAGATAGTCTCACACTAGTGCACAATTTCTTATATAATTAGTTTAGAAACTTATGTAATTTTATACTGTAGATTCCCGTACAAAGGCAAAATTTCTGGTTATCGAATATTGTTTAGGCAATGGACAATTATTAGAAATCAAAACTAAATTCTTCTTTTGATTGGAAGTAATTGTTGGGTCAAATTCAAAGATTCTGAAAAATCAAATCAAATTTCGAGACTCAAACTAATCCACCATTAATACAGATGGAATTCACGTATTAGTCGCTGCCGATTTTACTCATCTGCTTACCCGCTAAATTACAAATCGGCATATTTGACTATAGTTTAGTATGGTTTTGATTCGTTTAATGAAAAAAACTGTCGCCAAATCAGATTCCATATCCTACTTCTCTTTAAAATCTACAGATACTGAATTTATGCAAAATCGTTGTTGAGTATCGGTTGGTCCGTCGTCAAAAACGTGTCCTAAATGACTTCCGCAATTAGAGCAAAGTACTTCTGTGCGAAGCATACCAAAACTTGTATCCTTTACATATTCAATTGTGCCTGGAAGTGCATTGTCAAAAGACGGCCATCCACAACTAGAATTAAATTTTGAATCATCTGCAAACAAAGGTTGACCACAGGCAGCACAGCAATACTGACCTTTTTCAAAATGCAAATTATACTTTCCTGTGTGGGGTGCTTCGGTGCCTTTTTGACGTAAAACTCTATATTTTTCAGGACCTAATTCTGCAAGCCATTCCTGTTCTGATTTTTGAATATTATATTTCATAAATGTTGGGTTTCTTTATTGTTTGATATAATCGAAGATAATTGCTTATTTTATTTCGGGTACAAATTTCATTGCTATAGAATTCATACAATAACGCTTTCCGGTTGTTGCAATAGGTCCATCATCAAAAACGTGCCCTAAGTGACCGCCACATTTCGCGCATAAAACTTCGGTACGTTGCATCATTAAGCTATTATCGTCATGGTATATCACAGATCCTTTGATTGCTTGATCAAAAGAGGGCCATCCACAATCTGATCTGAATTTGGCGTTTGCGTTAAAAATAAGGTTATTGCAAGCAGCACAAACATATTTTCCTTTTTCGAAGGTATTTACATATTCGCCCGCGTAAGCTCTTTCTGTTCCTTTTTTACGAAGAACTTCATATTCTTCTGCGGTTAAAGATTTTTTCCATTCAGTTTCAGATTTGTTGATTTGATATTTCTGATTGCTTGCAGCTTCATTATTTGATTGCCCTTTGCACGAAAATAATGTAAAGAGGACGACTAATAAAAGTATATTTTTCATAATATAAGTAAGTGATTTTATGGGTGCAGTTTAAATTCACATGTAAAATTACAGAATGAAGTTTGCAACAACTATCATTTTATAGTTCTATTAAGTAAATAGGAGATGTCAAGAAATTAATTTAAAAACTAATTTATTAAAATGGTAATGTGCTTATTTTAAGAAATCAACTGCTTTTTTAATAACTTCTGGACTTCCTAATATTTTGCGGTGACCTAAACCTTTGGTTATATAAAGGTCACCGTTTTGAAGATTTTCATTTATGTGATATGCACAGTCAATTGATACTTCTGCGTCGTTTTCATCATGGATTACAAGAACAGGAATTGAAATCTTCTGAGCCGAAATATAGGATGAATATTCTGACATAGGAGTATTTGTTCTTTTTTCAAAAAGTTTTTCCATTATATTTGCTATTTTACCTTTAAGTCCAATAGCGGCAATAAATTCATCAATAACGTCTTTCACCACATCGGCACTTCCAATTACTGCCATCTTGCTAATATTAAGTCCTCTAGGGACAGAATTTAACATAGCCATTCCTCCTAAAGAATGACCGACTGCCACGTCAAATGGACCGTACTGCTTTTGAATATATAAAATAGAAGCAATAAAATCTGTCAAAATTGCAGTGTTAGCTTTTGCATCTCCATGCCCGGGAGCATCAAAACTTATTACCGAATATCCTTGAGCAATAAAAGCATCAGCAAACTTGAAGAGCTGCGTACCGCGACCTGACCATCCGTGTACTAATAAAATTTTCTTTTGTGTTACCGCTCCATACTCATAAACGACAACTTCTTTCTTAATCTCTGGGACTAGCACAGCGGTTTTTGTAGCATCTGCATACATAGAGGCTTCACGATTGGGAAGTTTATGCTTTACAGGAGTTGTAAAAATTTTGGACGCAAAAAGAGAAGCAAGTTTCGGTGACAAAAATTGTAGTGTTTTTGAAGTTCTCAAAATATTTTTAGGAACTTGAGACGCAGCTATATTTTTTATTTCCTGTCTTTCCTTGCTCATATAATAATAATGATTTTTATAAATCAAAGGTCATCATTAATTTCTTAAAATAGTCTTAAGATTAAATTAAAGGCACGGCATTTGGTTACCAATGAATTCCTAATATTATTAAACATTTTACTAAATTCATATAAAATTCCTACCAAAATCAATTGTAATTTTGAAACTTAAAATAAGCCTTATGAAAACTAAAATTTTATTACCGTCTATACTAGCATTGGTATTTGCAACATCGTGCACTACAAAAAATCCTTTCACTGGAAAAAACAATTTAAATTTTGTAAGTAATGAACAATTATTTCCAAGTTCGTTCCAGCAATATGATCAATTTCTTAATGAACATAAAGTTGTAAAAGGTACAACCGCCGCAAAGAGTGTTGAGAATGTGGGAATGAAAATTAAAAATGCAAGTGAGCGCTATTTAAAATCTTTAGGATATGATAATTACCTTGAGGGCTATAAGTGGGAATATAAGTTGGTTGAAGACAAAGCAGTCAATGCTTTTTGTATGCCTGGGGGCAAAATTGTAATTTATACAGGGATCTTACCAATAACAAAAGATGAAGCGGGACTTGCAACAGTAATGGGGCACGAGGTGGCTCATGCGCTAGCAAATCACGGTGCTCAGAGAATGAGTGCTTCACAATTGCAGCAATACGGAGCTTTGGGTGTTGGTCTTGCAACATCAGGTAAAAGTGAAGAGCAACAGCAAATGTATCAACAATATTACGGCTTGGGATCTCAAGTAGGAATTATGCTGCCTTTTAGCAGAAGTCATGAGTCAGAAGCAGATATGATTGGATTAACATTAATGGCAATTGCAGGATATAATCCTGATAATGCTGTCGCTTTTTGGGAAAGAATGGCGGCAAACTCTGCGGGAGGTGCTCCACCTGAATTTTTAAGCACCCACCCTAGTGATGCGACTAGAATTGCTAAGATTAAAGCTTTGATTCCTGAGGCGAAAGCTACTGCAAAGAAATTTGGTGTAACATATTAGAAAAAAATATTATCTTCGGAGCTGCTCAAAATGAGCAGCTTTTTTTTTATAATTTTTCATCGATGCAAGACTTACCTAAAGGAAGCAAAAAGTTAATAAACGCGTGGGCTTTTTATGATTGGGCAAATTCAGTATACACTCTAGTTATAGCGTCGTCAATATTTCCCATTTATTATGGCGCACTTTTCAAAATTAAAGGCTCATTATATATTGATGCTTTTGGAACTAATTTTAAAAGTACCGCTCTAATAAGTTTTGTTACTGCTGCAGCATTTCTGCTTGTCGCATTTCTTTCTCCTTTATTGTCCGGAATTGCAGATTATTCGGGGAACAAAAAAAACTTTCTTAAATTTTTCTGCTATCTAGGAGCCTCATCTTGCATAGGTTTGTATTGGTTTAGCTTAGAAAATATTTACATAGGTTTATTGTTTTATTTTCTAGCTCTAATAGGATTTTGGGGAAGTTTAGTTTTTTACAACTCTTATCTGCCTGATATTGCTTTTCCAGATCAGCAAGATGCGGCATCCGCCAAAGGTTATTCTATTGGGTATATAGGAAGTGTTGTTTTATTGCTCATAAATCTTGCAATGGTAATGACAGCCGAAACAAATGATGATGCGTTATCGGCTATGAAGCTCTCTTTTATTATGGTTGGAATCTGGTGGATTGTATTTAGTCAGTATACTTTCTACTATTTGCCGAAAGGCCAGAAAAAAGTAGAGATGAAAAAAAACTTATCAGTAATTTTTGGAGGATTTAAAGAACTTAAGAAAGTATGGACTTCGCTCAGCGACAATCCTACACTTAAGAAATATCTTACAAGTTTTTTTGTTTACAGTATGGCTGTACAAACGGTTATGCTTGTAGCAACCTATTTTGGAGAGCAAGAAATTTCATGGAGAGATGATTCAGAAAAAACAACGGGATTAATAATTAGTATTTTAGTCATTCAGCTTCTTGCAGTAGCCGGTGCTCAAGCTACCTCATATTTATCGTCAAAAATTGGAAATATCCGCACTTTGATTTTGATAAATCTTATTTGGGTTTTGATTTGTTTTGTAGCTTACTTTGTTGCAACTCCTCTGCATTTTTATCTGACTGCAGGATTTGTAGGATTAGTAATGGGAGGAATTCAATCTCTCTCTAGATCAACTTATTCAAAATTACTACCCGATACTAGAGATACTGCATCTTATTTCAGTTTTTATGATGTAGCAGAAAAAATTGGAATAGTAATCGGAATGTGTATTTACGGAATTGTAGATCAGCTTACGGGAAGCCCTCGACTTGCAATCGTTTTCTTAGCGCTATTTTTTGTGGTGGGTGTTCTGCTACTTAATCGTTTACGCATATATTCGAAAAAAAGTGCAAACTCTTTTTATTCGCCAAGCTAATTTAATTATATTTGAAAAATTTAACTTTAATCTAACAATGAAAAAACTAAACCTACTTTCTTCAATTTATATATTGTTTGCTCTTTTTACCTTAAACTCGTGCTCTGATGTAGAGCCGTTAGGTGCTGGTGTAATTGGAGATGGCGGTACTCCTGGTCCAGGTACAGGTCCTGTTACTAACGGTAATTTCAAGGTTGATTTTGATGGGCAAACATTTGTTGGCTTTCAAAATCTAGCTGCTATTGGCATTGGTGGCATCACCGTAGCTTCTGTTAATGATCAAGGAAACGCATTTACTATGACAATCCCGGGATTTGCTGTTGGTAGCTATCCAGCTCCAAATGTAAGTATAGCAGGTTATTCTCCGCTTGGCGCAAGTCCATTTTGGTCGCATGATCCAAATGATGAATCTGATTTTCCATCTACGGCTTCTTATAATATTACTGAATTAGATACTATTAATAAAACTGTATCTGGAACTTTCCAATTCAAAGGATTTCAAACTGACATGGATTTCCAGGTGTTAGCAACAAAATTATTTACCAACGGAATATTTACAGCAATTCCTTACACCGGAGATTTTCCAATTGATAATGGTGGTGGTCCTGGAGTAATTTTTGAAAATTTCTTTGCAAAAGTAAATGGTGAGAATTTCTTAGCGGTGGATGATTTTGTGCTATACGGTCCTACAACTATTAACAATGTATCATTTGATTCTTTCAAAGCTGTTAATGATGAGGGAGATGAGATTACAATCAACATTAAAACAAATACACCTGTTGGATCATACAATATAACTTTGGGCGGTACAGCAGATAAAGTTCAGATTAAACTTAAAAAAGGTGTTGATGTAAATAAAGCAACTTCTGGTAATGTGAAAATCACAGTAAAAACTGCAACTTCAATAAAAGCTACTTTTTCAGGAGTAATAAATATTGGAGGTGTTACTTATACTATAACTGCAGGTCAATTCAAAGCTGCTTTATAGTAAGAATCCTTTTACTTTATAAAATTAAGATGCCCCAAAAAGTTTAAAACTATTTGGGGCCTTTTTATGGCATAGTGCTTGTCTACCTAATGCAATGAATAGGTAAGGGCAGTCCTTTATTGTTGATTTCTAGAAACTTACAATTTTATGTGGTTTCATCTTCCATATTCATCAAACTATTAATGACAAAATGACTTAATAAAAATATGTCCCAACAAAAAATAATTACACTTGACAACTTGTCACTACAAGAAATTGATTCCGAAGCAGATTTAATTCCTCTTCTAACTCCCGAAGATGAAGCCGAAATGAATAGTGAAGCGCTACCGGAAACTTTGCCGATTTTGCCTTTACGCAATACGGTTCTTTTTCCAGGAGTAGTGATTCCGATTTCTGCAGGTCGTGACAAATCGATAAAGCTTATCAATGATGCCAATGAAGGATCAAAGATTATTGGAGTAGTGGCGCAAAGAAACGAAGATGACGAAGATCCCGCAGCTGCAGATATTCATATGGTGGGTACTGTTGCCAGAATCTTAAGAGTTTTGAAAATGCCTGACGGAAATATTACAGTTATTCTCCAAGGGAAAAAGCGATTTGAAATAGATTCTATTGTTACCGAGCAGCCATATATGGTAGGGACAGTAAAAGAGGTTGATGAGAATCGACCTGCAGATTCAGATACTGAGTTTACTGCTATTGTAGAGTCTGTAAAAGAATTAGCTATTGAGATTATTAAGGAAAGTCCAAATATTCCTAGCGAAGCTACTTTTGCTATTCGAAATATTGAAAGCAAATCTTTTCTAATCAATTTCGTCTCTTCAAATATGAATCTGACAGTTGAAGAAAAACAAAATCTTTTGGCAATAAATAGTCTGAAAGATCGTGCGCTCGAAACATTGAGGTTTATGAATATTGAGCTTCAGAAGCTTGAGCTTAAAAATGATATTCAATCAAAGGTTCGTTTTGATCTAGATCAACAACAGCGTGAGTATTTCCTTCATCAGCAAATGAAGACAATTCAAGAGGAGCTTGGAGGCGTTTCTCATGATGAAGAAATTGAAGAAATGCGTCGCAAAGCAAAATTGAAAAAATGGGACGAATCGACGAGTAAGAGTTTTGATAAAGAATTATCAAAATTACAACGTATGAATCCTCAAGCGCCAGATTTTGGAACACAGCGCAATTATCTTGAATTGCTTTTGGATCTGCCATGGGGAATTTATTCGAAGGATAATTTTGATTTAAAACGTGCTCAAAAAATATTAGATAGAGATCATTTTGGTCTCGAAGAAGTAAAGAAAAGGATGATAGAACATCTTGCAGTACTTAAACTTCGTAATGATATGAAATCGCCTATTATATGCCTTACCGGACCTCCGGGAGTTGGTAAAACATCAATTGGAAAATCGATTGCTGAAGCATTGGGTAGAGAATATGTCCGAATTTCATTAGGTGGATTGAGGGATGAAGCTGAAATAAGAGGACATAGAAAAACATATATCGGCGCAATGCCCGGACGAATTATTCAAAGCTTGAAAAAAGCAGGTACTGCAAATCCAGTATTTGTTTTAGATGAAATAGATAAATTGGCAACCGGCAATCAAGGAGACCCTTCTTCTGCATTGTTGGAAGTTTTGGACCCGGAGCAAAACAAAGAATTTTATGACAATTTCCTAGAAATGGGATTTGATTTGTCAAAGGTGATGTTTATTGCAACATCCAATAATATAAATCTTGTTCAGCCTGCGCTACGCGATCGTATGGAAATCATTACGATGACTGGTTATACGATTGAAGAAAAAGTAGAAATTGCACGTAAGCATCTTTTTCCGAAACAACTCAAAGAGCACGGTCTCGAAGGAAAACAATTAAGCATTTCTAAGAAAGAGTTGGAAAAGATTGTAGTAGGATATACTAGAGAATCAGGAGTACGCGGATTGGAGTCAAAAATTGCACAAGTTATCCGTAATTCAGCAAAATGTATTGCGATGGATGAGCCGTACAATGAAAAGATTTCCGAAGAAGATATTACTTCTGCTTTAGGAGCACCAAAAATGACTCGTGATAAGTACGAGAACAATCAGGTTGCTGGAGTCGTTACTGGTTTAGCTTGGACTTCTGTTGGTGGGGATATTCTATTTATAGAATCCTTATTGTCCAAGGGAAAAGGGCTAATGACGATGACAGGAAATCTTGGTGTGGTGATGAAGGAATCTGCGACAATTGCTTTAGAATACATTAAAGCTAATGCAGAGATATTTGATATTGATCCGGAAGTTGTTTCTCATTACAATGTACACATTCACGTGCCAGAAGGAGCAACTCCAAAGGATGGACCAAGTGCTGGAATTGCTATGTTGACCTCGTTGATTTCATTATTCACCCAAACAAAGGTCAAAAAACATCTTGCAATGACTGGCGAAATTACTTTGAGAGGAAAAGTACTTCCGGTTGGTGGAATTAAGGAAAAGATATTGGCTGCAAAGCGTGCAAATATCAAAGAAATTATTCTTTGTAGAGAGAATGAACGCGATATTGATGAAATTAATGCCAAGTATCTGGAAGGGTTAACTTTTCATTATGTATCTGAAATGAAAGAAGTTATAAAATATGCATTAACAGATGAGAAGGTGAAAAATGCTAAAGTTTTAGTATAAACACAAGCTAAATTTTTATAGAAACCGGTAACTTTGTTGCCGGTTTTTTTTTATTGTTCACAGTTAAAATTGTTTTAAATTGCGCCTTAAAAATAATGCTTTATAATTTGCGTTATGCCTAATAGAAGTTGAATCCCAAACATGTACAAACCGTTTATTTACTGCCTTTTTCTATTATTTTTTTCTGTTACTTACGGACAGATTGGAGGGAAGCATGTATACGAATTTCTTAATCTTGTTACCTCTCCACGACAGGCTGCATTAGGAGGAAAAACGATAACCATCTATGATAATGATGTCAATCAAGCGCACTATAATCCAGCTACGATAAATGCCGATATGGACAATCACTTGGCTCTTAATTACGGGAGCTATTTTGGGGAAGTCTCTTATGGCACCGCTTCTTACGCATATACTTACGACCGACGTTTGCAAACTTTTCAGGCAGGTGTTAATTATGTCAATTACGGAACTTTTGATGGTCGTGACGAAAATGGAATTTCTACCGCTGAGTTTACAGGTTCTGAAATTGCACTTTCTGTTGGTTACTCTTATAATGTGCCTTACACAGAATTATATTTAGGCGCTTCCGCGAAATTAATTGCATCCACTTTAGAAAGTTATAATTCTTATGGAGGCGCAGTAGATTTGGGAGCCATCTATATTGATGAAGATAATGATATTAATTATGGTGTTGTAATTCGAAATATTGGAACCCAATTTACGACCTATTCTGGTACACAAGAAAAACTACCGCTAGAAATAATGGCGGGAATTTCGCAAGAATTAGAAAATGTGCCTATCAGATGGCATCTTACATTAGAGAATTTACAACAATGGAATATAGCCTTTAGCAATCCTGCTAGAGCCGAAGGTACAATTGATGGTGGCGCAGTAGAAGAGAAAGTTTCTTTCTTTAATAACGCACTTCGTCACGTAATTGTTGGCGCAGAACTTTTCCCCACAAAAGGTTTCAATTTAAGAGTTGGTTATAACTTTAGACGTGCCGAAGAACTGAAACTTATTGAGCAGCGAAATTTTTCAGGAATTTCTGTAGGTTTTGGATTGAAATTTAATAAAATAAAATTCGATTATTCGTACTCACGATATACTTTAGCAGCAAATACAAGCTTATTTGGTCTTACTATTAACTTTCAAGAATAAATTTTGATTAAAAAAATTACCATTGCAATTGACGGATTTTCGTCTACTGGAAAGAGCACATTGGCAAAACAATTAGCGAAGCACCTTGGTTATATTTATGTGGATACCGGTGCTATGTACCGTGCAGTCGCTTATTTTGCTATGCAACATGGATATATTTCCAAAGATTATTTTGATAAAACACTTCTTATTCAAAGTTTAGAGTCCATAAAACTTCAATTTAAATATAATAAAGATTTGGCTTTCGCCGAAATGTTCCTCAACGATGAAAATGTTGAGCAGCAAATTAGAACATTGGAAGTTTCTAGTTTTGTGAGCCGCGTTGCCGAAATTTCAGAAGTTCGCGCAATGCTTGTGCAGCAACAGCAACAGATGGGGGAAGCAAGTGGAGTCGTTATGGATGGACGTGATATTGGTACGGTTGTTTTTCCAGATGCTGATCTCAAAATATTTATGACTGCATCTGCTATTACTCGCGCGCGTCGCAGGTACGATGAATTAGTGTCAAAAAACCAACACATAACTTACGATGAGGTTTTACAAAATGTGCAGGAGAGAGATTTTATTGATACGCACCGCGACGATTCTCCGCTAGTGAAAGCAGAAGATGCAATAGAAATTGACAATTCAGATTTGACAATTGCTGAGCAGTTTGATATCGTTCTAGAACTTGTGAATGAAATCATAGAATAAAAAACGCTAACTTCCATTTTATAAGTAGATTTACATCCTAAAATTTTCTGTTTTTAATACTGAGACAAAATGAATATAAAGAATCGGTTAATCTCAATGAGCTTTCTTCAATTTTTTGTTTGGGGAGCTTGGCTTATCACAATTGCAAATTATTGGTTTGGAACCAAAGGCTGGGAGGGAACGCAGTTTGGATTAGTCTTCGGGACAATGGGAATCGCTTCACTTTTTATGCCAACTATTACTGGAATTATTGCAGATAGATGGGTTAATGCCGAAAAATTGTATGCTGGATTGCATATATTGTATGCAGCAGTATTATTTTACATACCGCAAGTAGACAATCCGACGAGTTTTGTGTACATCATGCTGCTGGCAATGTGCTTTTATATGCCAACAATTGCATTGAGTAATTCGATATCTTATAATGTATTAAAAAATAGTGGAAAGGATGTTGTAAAAGATTTTCCACCAATACGAGTTTGGGGAACAATTGGTTTTATCGCAGCAATGTGGCTAACCAATTTAACGGGAAATAAGGCAACAGAATATCAGTTTTATATTGCTGGAGTTGGTGCAATAATTTTAGGACTATACTCTCTTACATTGCCAGCTTGTAAACCACAAAATCTTACCAAAGAAAATTCTTCTTGGACAGAAACACTTGGACTCGGAGCATTTAAATTATTTGCAGATTACAAAATTTTGCTTTTCTTCATTTTCTCAATGTTTCTCGGTGGTGCATTACAATTAACCAACGCTTATGGAGATGTTTTTCTAGATGAATTTAAGTTCTTTCCAAAATATACCAGCTCTTTTGTAGTGGAATATTCAACTATTATAATGTCAATTTCTCAGATTTCTGAAACGCTTTTTATCTTGGCGATTCCGTTTTTCTTGAAGCGATTTGGAATTAAACAGGTAATGCTTATTAGTATGCTTGCCTGGGTTTTGAGGTTTGGACTGTTTGCTTACGGAAATCCAACAGATGGTTTATGGATGATTATTATGTCTTGTATTGTGTATGGAATGGCTTTCGACTTTTTTAATATTTCAGGTTCATTATTTATCGAAACAACTACCGATGCAAAAAACAGATCGTCAGCTCAAGGATTGTTTATGATGATGACCAATGGTTTTGGAGCGGTTTTAGGAAGTTTCACTTCTGGCTGGGCAATAGACAAATACTTTACTAAAACTTTTACTAATACCTCTGAAATTGCTGGATTTTTAGAAACCGAAACTACAAATATAACGTTGCTAGGATTTATTAAAAAGCAAGGAACGCAAATAGCCGCAAATGGTGCTTTTGACAATCCTATTTTGATGAAAGATTGGCATTCGATATGGCTTTCTTTTGCAATTTATTCATTAATCATCGCCGTAGCTTTTGCCATCATGTTTAAGCATAAGCACGATCCCAATCAAATAGCTGAAGTGAAGACAAGTCATTAAAGTCAATTAGAAATTAATGTTTAATAAAAAAGGCTAGAGTAATCTAGCCTTTTTTATTGTTTAAAATTAGAAGCAATATTATTAATCGACTTCAGCAAAAGTTATAGTGTGAACCAAAAATTATATATTTATCGTTGCCAAAGATAAAATAAGGAAAAGGGGGAGAACTTCAAAAATAAAGAGAATGGAAATTTTTACAACTAAGCTATTGACTTCAAATCAATTTTATCAGATAGATAAAATGTGGAACGAGGAATTTCCAATAAATTTAAAAGATAGATTTGCTCTATTGTTGGACAATGTTGAGAATTACAATCATTATATAATTGAAGAGAATGGAGAAGTCATGGCTTGGGCTGCAGATTTTGAAAAAGATAATGAAGTCAGATTTTCAATAATTGTCAGCAAAAATTATCAAGGCAGAGGGTTGGGAAATTTGTTGATTAATAGACTTAAAAGAGATCTAGGAGAATTTGAAGGTTGGATCATCGATCGCGAAGATTACTTAAAGCAAAATGGCGAATTATATCAATCGCCGATTGGATTTTACAGGAAATTGGGTTTTGAAATTATAGAAAATATACGAAGTGATTCAGATTTTATTACAGCGGTAAAAATCAGAAATAATATAAAGGTATTCGCAGAAACCGAACGGTTTATATTAAGAGAAATACTCCCGTCTGATATCTTTGCAATGTTTGAACTTGATTCAGATGCCGAAGTACATCTATATTTAGGAAATAGTCCTGTTAATACTATGCAGCAAAGTATTGATGCTATTCATTTTATAAGGCAACAATATAATGATCACGGTATTGGTCGTTGGGCGATTATTGATAAGGCAACAAATGATTTCGTTGGCTGGTCAGGATTGAAGTATGTGACGGATTTAATTAACAATCATCAAAATTATTACGATCTTGGATATAGAATCATCAGAAAATATTGGGGAAATGGAATAGCAACCGAAACTGCAATGGCGGCATTAGAATATGCTTTTACTAAATTAAATACTGAAAATGTTTTTGCGATGACGGATTCTCAAAACTACGACTCAAAAAAAATTCTTGAAAAAGTTGGGCTTTGCCACGTTGAAAATTTTGAACTTGAGGGCGTGGTGCACGACTGGTTCAAAATAGAGAGGTTAGAGTTTTTAAAAAGAACTGCGATTATTTAAAAGATTATAGTTCCAATACTGGGACCTGGTAAAAATTAACTAATTCCTAAAAATGCTAATTTTAAAGAGATTACATTTGATAGTTTGGTCACTTTACAATTTCAGTTGGAGCAAAAATCGCAACACTTCAATTCAAAAAAGATATAAATTTCTATTTTTTCCGAATATTTTCAAAGGACTCTTTCGGCGAAAGCCAAAATATTGTTGTTACTATTAAAATAGTGAGAATCATTGTACGCGACACTATCCATATGCACTGATAGAAAAAATCCAAAAGTATCGGTTCAAAACGAGTTAATAATTCTACATATTCAGATGTTAATAAGAGATTCTTTCGATGACAAGAAAGATAATTGTTATTTTATATCTAGAGAGAATCATATAAATTTTCTTGTAAGATTGATAACTTTACGACTTCAATAGTTGCAAAAATCGCAATGCTTTATTTCAAGGAGGAGCCAACACTTCTACTTTTAATACTATTTCAAAGGAGATTCTTTCGGCGAAAGCCAAATACAAACTACCTTTTCATTGAAAAATGACCTCTAAATTCCTGTCCATCTTCGCGCTGCACCATAAACCAATAATCTGTGGAAGGAAGTTTTCGGCCGTTGAGCGTACCGTCCCAACCGGAATCTTTTGACAAAAGCTGTTTGATCAATTTCCCGTATCTGTCAAAAATATAAACTTTTAAATTAGGTTCAGATTTTGCGAAATTTATATGCCAAGTATCATTCGTACCATCCCCGTTTGGAGTAAAAAAGTGAGGGTAATTTAGTAGATGCACGACCTTTTTTATATCACCACAGCCATAAATATTTTTGACAAAAACTTCATAAGAGCCTTCATTTAAGTTGGTAAAAATATTGCTCTGTTGAAAGTTACTATTATCAATAGAATATAGATAGTCAGTATTATTTCCACCCTTGATTATTACCGTAATAGTGTTTTCTGCAAAAGTCCAATCTGTGATAAAAATATTTTCAATAATTGGCGTAGCGGAGTTTTGTACGTTAATGGTATAAGTGGCTGGACAGGTAATTGTGCTACCGAATTGTTTTGTAACTTGTAGTGTGTAACTTCCTTGGTTATTTACTGTAATTGTGCGAGTTGTTTCGCCAGTAGACCATAAATATGTACTCATGCCTGCATCCGCCGAAATTGTTACAGGCTCGCCATTGCATAGAGCATATTCTAATTTCATAGTAAGTTTAGGATATGGTTTTACGATAACTTCGAAGCTTGTAGTTTTATAACAATCACCAGCAAATCCTTTTAGACGTACGTAAATTGTTTTTGTGGAGGATAAATATTGGAGTGGTAAAGCATCTGTTCCTGCTTGCGCGTTTGCCAGACTAGAATGATAGGTTATTTGCAAATCATTCGGATTTTGCGATCCGAGTACCGCAGCATTTTGCAGCGATAAGTCAAATAAATATTGATTGTCCATATCGGCATCGTCGCAAACTACGATATCGTCTGGTTTAGTGATATCGAACGGCTCTGGCAAATTGACCACATCTACAATTTGTGTTACAATATTTCCGCAGGATTGCTGCACTTGAAATTTGTAAATAGCAGGTTCCAAACCCAGAAATATATTGCTTTGGCCATTATCTACTATAAATGGTAATCCATTTTTTTCGATTATTTTAAATGTAAAAGGAGGGATGCCATCAGTAATTATCTGAATAGCAAAGGTGCTTCCATCGCAAGAAATTTTTATTACATCTAGAATAGAGAAGTTTTCTGTTACTGTAAATTCCTTAACAACATTAAAACATAGAAATTGAGGGGGACCATCTGGAGGTCCGATAGCATTATAAACTTTTAATAATCTAAAATCGCCAAAAGTAGTAATGAAATTTGTGAGAAACCCACTAATTAGAGCAATAGAATTTAAACTATTGGGCGGAGTGCCTTCCAAATTTACAACTGACGTTTGCGGATGACCCCAAGTATTGGTAATGGGATTTAGTCTTTGCAAAAAATATATATATAGTACATCTGAATTTAAAACTTCGGTGTACCTTAATTTAAAGGCACCACAAAACCTGGTAATATCAAGCGTTTCTTCCAAAACTATTTGTTGTTGAACTTTAAATTTTACGGTATGTTCTTTTCCGCAAGAATCTACAACTAATAATGTATAATCACCCTCGGGCAGCGAATTATATATAAATACACCCGCAGCACTAATTTCGGCAGCTGCATTATAGGGTAGTGCGTGCTCAAAAAGTTCAGGCGCCGCGGTAATATTTACCGATAAAACAGTATTTCCACCATCAGCGGTTATTTTGAATGATCCTGTAATACCATTACAATCTGGTGTACTTAAAGAAGTTAGGGTAGATGTGATTGGTAAAGTGAAAGTAAAAGGTACAATATGTTCTTCTCCACAGTCATCAATAAATTGTACTATATAACTTCCACTTACAAGTGCTGGTAGTACTAATGTTTTTATACCCAGTAAATAGAATTGCATTAAATCAGCGGGAAGAGGGAGCGGAAAACTAGGAGGAGCATCAATCATCTGTGCACTTACAATTGATCGTGGTGGTATACTAATATTAACATTGGCAAATAATGGAGTGCACCCATTTTCGGGAGTTATACTTACAGAAGGTTTTACTAATGGAGCGATCAACTCTATTTCGTGGGTTGCAATATTACCGCAGGCGTCGGTGATTCTAACACTATAAGTTCCCGATGGAACAGGAGCAGTAAAAGAGCCAAATTTTATTGTTGCGTCCGAGAAAGTAGGATAATTAGGGTTTAATGCGGCTGGATCAAAACCTGGTGGAGCAGCCAAAAACTCCATAGTGTAAGGTCCGAGGAATTTTGTTGTAAAGACTTTTAAAAAAAATTCACCACAAAGTGCTATTTCGGGAGATTGTAGCACCGCTAGCGCATCCTCTATAACTCCAGTTCGAATCACGATTTCGCCGCAAGGATCAGTTGTAGAAACCGTATAAGAATAAGGCTGGCCATTATAAAAAGGAATAGTGGCAGTAACAGATGCGCCACTAGTTATGGTTTGTGTCACGATAATGGGAGTGCTGCCATCTGGCGGATAGATGGTGTAGATAAAAGTCAGCGGATAAGTTGGTGGCACAATACCTGAAACACTGATAACATTTTTTATACTAATAGAATTACAGCTTGGAAGCGGCACATCATCGTAAAAAGCCGCAGAGATTTGCAAACTTCCTCCTATACCATTTACAATACAAGGTTGCACCAATGCTTCACCGCAATTATCAAAAACACGAATTTGATAGGTGCCAGCAGGCACATTTGTAAAAATATTACTTGATTGAAGTGGTCTTGTTATGGGCCCGGAAAGAATTTCGTAAAGAGCAGCATTTCCCGCGCTAACAGCTACTGTTATTGTTCCTCCGACGATACATTGACTAAGGGTTGCAGAAACGGTATAAACGAGAGGTGTAATTAATTTGTCAATTATAATTTCTTGTTGCTCTGTATTAGAAATTCCATTTAGAGTTTGGGTGGCAACAACAAGATAATTTCCGCTCACTAATCCTGTCAGTAATCCCGTAGATTGAGAGGCAATCGGTATAGTGCTGTTTGGAAGTTTGTACGTTTTGTAAACAATTGTGGCATCTGCGGAAACTCCTGCTGCGGCAAAAGTAAGCGTACCATTTCCAGTACAAGTTTCGTCCGTTTTTGTAACAGTTAAAGTGAAACTTGAAAGTTGAGCTGAGGCAATTTGTACAATAAAAAAATAAAAAAATAGAAACGCGATGACTTTTTTCAACATACGTTTGCGAAAATTTAATAATTCATGGATATTTTTTCAATAGATAACTCTTATTTCTATGGATTAGTTACTTGTTATTCACCATAACATTCTCAAAATAATCTATAAAACATTATTTATTTATTGATTAAAGGCCAAAGTACGATTTTTAAATATAGGATGTTTGAATAAGCTGAAACTAAAGAACTAAAGTATTTAATTACTGTATGCAATTCTATTTAGCTTACTAATTAGGTAATTTTATGGATTCGGCCGAAGTATAAAAGTCCTTACCTAGGTTGTAAAGATTCTTACTACTAAAAACCTAACGCGAATTTTTTAGAAGATTTTTTTGGCGAAAGCCAACTGTAAACTACCTTTTCATTGAAAAATGACCTCTAAATTCCTGTCCATCTTCGCGCTGCACCATAAACCAATAATCTGTGGAAGGAAGTTTTCGGCCGTTGAGCGTACCGTCCCAACCGGAATCTTTTGACAAAAGCTGTTTGATCAATTTCCCGTATCTGTCAAAAATATATACTTTTAAATTAGGTTCAGATTTTGCGAAATTTATGTGCCAAGTATCATTAATACCATCGCCATTTGGAGTAAAAAAGTGCGGGTAATTTAGTAGATGCACGACTTTTTTTACATCACCACAGCCATAAATATTTTTGACAAAAACTTGATAAGAGCCTTCATTTAAGTTGGTAAAGATATTGCTCTCTTGAAAGTTACTATTATCAATAGAATATAGATAGTCAGTATTATTTCCACCCTGCATCATTACGGTAATAGTATTGTCGGAAAAGGTCCAATCAGTCGTTGTGATATTTTCTATAACAGGCGCATTAGAATTTTTTACAATTACTGTATAAGTGGCTGGACAAGTAATCGTACTGCCGTATTGTTTTGTGACTTGTAGTGTGTAAATGCCTGGGGTGGATACCGTAATTGTGGGAGTTGTTTCGCCAGTAGACCATAAATATGTGCTCATGCCAGCATCTGCAGAAACTGTTACAGGCTCGCCATTGCACAGAGCATATTCCAACTTCATTGCAAGGAAAGGATATGGTTTTACGATAATTTGAAAGCTAGTAGTTTTATAACAATCGCCTTCTAGTCCTTGCAGACGAACATAAATTGTCTTTGTTGATGATAAGTATTGTAATGGCAAAGGATTTATTCCAGCTTGCGCATCAGCAAGACTTGTATAATAAGAGACAATTAATTCGCTACTATTTTGAGTACCAATCACAGAAGAATTTTGTAGAGAGAGATCAAATAAATACTGACTGTCCATATCGGCGTCATCGCAAATCACAATATCGTCGGGTTGGCTGATGTAGAAAGACTCTGGCAAATGTGCAACGTCTACAATTTGAGTTACAATATTTCCACAGGATTGCTGTACCTGAAATTTATAAATTGCAGGTGCTAGTCCCAAAAAAATATTACTGTCGCCATTGTCAAGAAGAAAAGGCAATCCATCTTTCTCAATAATTTTGTAGGTAAGCGGAGGGATACCATCTGTAATTACCTGAATGTCTAAAGATGATCCATCGCAGGAAAGTTTGATTATGTCTTGTATTGCAAAATTTTCATTCATAGTAAAATGGTGGCTTTCTACATAACAGGTTACATAATCAGGACCATTAAGTGGACCAATAGAAGAGTAAATTTTGACAATTCTGAATTCCCCGAAAGTGCTTATGTTGTAGTTGGTCGTGCCATTTGTTATTAGAAGAGAATTAGAAGAATTTGGATCTGTGCCTTCAGGATAAGCAACGGAGGTTTGTGGATGTCCCCAAGTATTTGTTATAGGATCTAATCTCTGCAGATAATATAAGGTAGAGTACATCGTATTGGCGATGTGCGTATATTGAAATTTAAAAGATCCGCAAAATCTTGTTAAGTCAAGAGAATCTTGGGTAACAATTTGCTGCTCAACATTGAGTTTAACTGTATGTTCTTTACCACAAGAGTCTAATACAATTAGAGTATAATTTCCTGGAGGTAAGTCATTGAAAATAAAACTGCCACTAGTATTGATGTTAGTAGAGGCATTAAAGGGAAGTTGTTGAGGAAAAAGTTGAGGCGCTTCTGTTATAATAACAGACGTTATCGTCGTAGAACCAGTACCTGTTATTTTTATACTTCCTGTCGTTCCGTTACAGTCAGGCCTAGTAATTGGCTTAATAGTAGATGTAGTAATTACAGGCACTGTAAATGGTACGACATATTCTGCACCGCATTCGTCAATAATTACTATCACGTAATCACCCGCAATTAAATTTGATAATGCTAAGGTTTTTGTGGAAGCATTGTAAAACGGCATCATATCTGCCGGTAAAGGCAGTGTAAAACCACTAGGTGCTGTAATTATTTGTGCGCTAATGATAATTCTCGGTGGAACACTTATATTGACATCAGCATAATTTGATACACAGCCTGGTTCGGGAATTATGTTTACAGAAGGTTTGATTATAGGTGCATCTAATGTTATTTGATCTATAGCAGTATTTCCGCAAGCGTCTGTAACTTTTACTTTGTAGACTCCGCCTGGAACAGGAATGGCTTCTGAACCAAATTTAACCGTCGCTATAGAAAAATTTGGGTAATTCGGGTTAAATGTGCTTGGTATAAAGCCTTCAGGCATTGTAAGGAATTCCATCGTATATGGAGGAAAGAATTTAGAAGTAAATACTTTTAAATAAAATAGTCCGCACAATGCTGGCGAAGCTGACTGTACTACTGCTATACCGTCGTTTATTTCTTCGGTGTGACTGATAGTTTCGCCACATGCACCTGTTGTAGTAATTGTATATGTGTACGGAACACCATTATAAAAGGGAATAGTTGCACTAACAAATGCACCGCTCGTTATGGTTTGAATTATAATTACCGGAGTGCCGCCGTTGGGAGGATATACTGTGTAAGTAAATGTAAGTGGATATGTAATTTCTGCACCATTGCTAGCAATAATAGCATTTTTGATATTTATAGAATTGCAACTTAAAAGCGGTGTATTGTCAAAGGTAGCTGGAGAGAATTGGATACTTGGAGAATCGCTGAACACGATGTAGGTTTTAACTAATGCCTCTCCACATTCGTCAAAAACTCGGATTTCGTATGTCCCAGGTGGTATGTCGCTAAAAATGTTTGTTGTTTGCAAAGGTCTTATTACTGGTCCGGAGATGATTTCATAGAAAGCAGCATTTCCCGATGTTACGTTTACAGTTATTGTTCCACCAATAGAACATTGACTATTAGTTCCAGATACGTTATAAATAAGCGGCGTAATAATGTTGGATATAATGACTGACTGTTCCTGAGTATTAGACTCGTCACTTAAATTTTGCGTTGCAATAACTAGATAAGTTCCGCTAACCAATCCCGTAAGCATAGTAGTAGTTTGTGATGCAATTGGTATAGTGGTATTGGGTAATTTATAGGTTTTAAAAGTAACTGTAGCACCTGGGGTAATATCTGTTGCTTCAAAGGTGAGAGTTCCATTTCCAGTACACGATTCATCAGTAGACGTTACGTTAAAAACAAATGGTTGCAACTGTGCAGAGGCAATATGCACCGTAAATAGACATAATGTCAGAATAAAAATGATCTTTTTAAACATCTGTTTACTAAGATTGAATGTTAATTGTCTTAACTGCAAAAGATGGATTCACGATTTAAGGCAGGTAAATAAAACTTATAATTGTACGAATAGTAATGCTGAAATGTACTGCACAAAAATACAAATAATAGGTGAACTGAACGGTAAACTGTTTTGTAAAATTCAAAATTACGCAAAACATTGTAAGTCAAAGTTTTAAAAAGTAGTTTTTTATATCTTCGACAATAAATAAATTGTAAATTACTGTAATATTCTTCAAATATACTGCCGCAAAACATCGTCTACATGCACTTTTAACTATCTGAAATAGAGAGATATTAAAAATAAACACATAAACAATTGTTGTGTAATAAAAATTGTTTAATTTTGCACACCTTTTGGTGGATAGGGGTTTC
>CBDUDY010000025.1:0-20834 GCA_965366055.1 uncultured bacterium | reverse complement strand
GGAATTTTTCTGAATCCCTATCTTTGCAGCTAAACCAATTTTTTTTATGATATTCAACATTCGGCAATTTGCAGAAAGCATCAACTTTTCAAATGCTTTAAAAGTGACAATTGCCACTGTACTTCCCATCCTTATAGCGTCAAGATTTGACCATTTTGATATTGGAGTAACCATTGCTGTTGGGGCTTTGCTTACTTATCCTAGTGACATTTCTAGTAATTTGCAACACAAAATAAATGGCATCTTAGTAGGAACTTCCATCGTTTCAGGAACTGCACTATTAGTGAGTCTTTCGCACCCAATTCCTTGGCTATTTTATCCCATATTGATGACATTGATATTTTTTCTATCGATGATTGCAGTATATGGACAGCGCGCAAATTTGGTATCGTTCTGCGGCTTGCTATCTATTTCTTTAATATTTAAAGAAATTTATTCAGGAATAGAATTACTTGAGCATTGCGCATTAATGTTAGGTGGAGGATTGTTGTATCTAGTTATTTCGGTCATTTTTTATTATATAAGACCATTTAAATATGCTGAATTACTTCTTGCCGAATCTCTAGAACTAACTGCACAGTATATGAAACTGCGTGGGGATCTTTGGCAAAATAAAAAAAACAAGGTCAATATTGTCCGTGAACAGTTGCAGATACAGGTAAAGCTTAGTGCTTCACATCAAAATTTACGAGAAGCTTTAATGCATAAAAGAGCAAATTCTGGATCTTCTGACCAAAACCGGAAGATGCTTATTATGTTTATTACTTTGGTAGATATATTAGAATTGGCGCTTGCCACGTCTTTTGACCACGCAAAACTTCATAGGAAATTCGCAAAACATCCAGAAGTATTAGAAACGTATCAGAATCTTGCTTACAATCTCGCGTCTATACTTGACGAGCTTTCTACTACAATGAGTAGCAAAACAATATACAAGAAGAAATTTGATTTATACAAAGATTTAAATGCCCTTGAAATTGCAAAAGATAATTACGAAAATATAATTACAGAAAAAAAAGACCTCGATGCTATTTTGATGCTTACAACGATGCTTCGTTATGCTGAAAAGCAGATTGAGAAAGTCATGACTATTGAGCGCGCTTACACTCAAAAATCTATAAAGTACGACTTTAAAGACCGAGGAAAAGATTTAAATAAGTTCCTTGCTCCGCAATATTACTCACTAAGTACTTTGACAGAAAATCTAACTTTTTCCTCAACTTATTTTAGACATGCGCTCAGACTGACTATCACTATTGTGGTAGGATTTCTAATAGGCACATTTTTACCTTTCCAGAATGTATACTGGATTCTGATCACGATTATAGTAATTCTCAGACCTGGTTATGGGTTAACCAAAACAAGATCGTATCATAGAATAATCGGTACCGTTGCAGGAGGATTGATTGCATTTGGATTATTATTCGTTGTACAAAACAATCATTTGATTGCTACAATGGCGATCGTAACAATGGTTTTAGCTTTCTCTTTTGTTCAGACAAATTATAAAGTTGCAGCCACTTTCACTACGATGTATGTTGTATTTATCTACAGCCTATTTACTCCAGACATTAAAGATGTAGTTGAATTTAGAATTATTGATACTTTCGTAGGAGCGGCACTCGCGTTTGCGGCAAATTATATTCTATGGCCCTCTTGGGAATTTCTAAGCACTCCAATGTATCTAAAGAAATCTATAGAGGCAAATAGAAATTATCTGAAAGAAATTTTTCAAATTTATAATACTAAAGAACCTGCAACTGTGCAATATCGATTGGCAAGAAAGCACGCATTTGTAGAATTGGCGAATTTGATGGAATCATTTCAACGAATGATTCAAGAACCAAAATCCAAACAAAAGCAATTGCCTCAAATTTATAAATTGGCAACTCTTAATCACTCTTTACTTTCTTCTGCAGCTTCGTTAGGAACATATATTCAATCCAACAAAACAACCAAAGCATCTGAAGCCTTTAATGTTGTTGTAAATGCAACGATCAAAAATCTTGATATTGCCATTGATGAATTTGAAGGAAAGAAGATCGAAGAAACTGAAATGGAAGATTTAATACCACGATTTACAGAACTCAAAAATATTAGAGCAAAAGAATTAAGTGAAAATAATGATTTCCAAGATGAGGAAATTCGTGAAAAGATGTTGGAAGCACAATTGGTAATTGAGCAGCTAATATGGATGACAAGCGCCTCAGAAAAAATAAAAAAAACCGTTAAAGCTTTGCAATAACGGTTTTTATAAAAATTTCTAGTTAAAAAGATCCAACGTCTCTGCAGTATCTTTTCGAATCTGATCTGATAATTCAGGATTCTGATTCAGTTTAATTCCATAAGAAGGAATCATCTTTTTTATTTTCTCTTGCCACTCAGGCGTTTGAACTTTATCTTTAAAACAAGTGTTTATCAATTGTAGCATAATTGATGCAGAAGTGGACGCTCCAGGTGATGCTCCCAAAAGAGCGGCGATAGATCCGTCTGCTTTTGTTACGACTTCTGTTCCAAATTCTAATACTCCGCCACCATCTTTTCCCTTCTTAATAACTTGTACACGCTGACCTGCTGTCTCAAGTTCCCAATCTTCCAATTTGGCAGTTGGCATATATTCTTTTAATGCTTCCAAACGATCTTCTGGAGATTGTCTTACTTGCTCAATTAGATATTTCGTAAGGGGAATATTATGAAATCCTGCCGATAACATCGGAATAATATTATCCAATTGTATAGAAGAGGTTAGATCAAAGTAAGATCCATTCTTCAGAAATTTAGTTGAAAAACCAGCGTAAGGGCCAAAAAGCAATGCTTTCTCACCATTAATTAATCTAGAATCTATATGAGGAACAGACATTGGAGGAGCTCCAACTCCCGCTTTACCGTAAACTTTTACTGCATGTTGTTCTATGATGTCTTTGTTAACGCATTTCAACCATTGTCCACTTACAGGAAAACCACCGTAACCTTCACCTTCTTTAATATTTGCTTTTTCTAAAAGTGTCAAAGATCCACCACCTGCACCAATGAATACAAATGGAGCACGAACTTTAGATTTCTGACGTGTCTCAAGATCGCGCACTATTACACGCCAATCACCGTTTGGTTTTTGACGCATTCTTTTTACTTCACTATTAAAATGAATGTTGACTCCATCAAGAGATTGTAGATAATTAAACATTGCTTTGGTAAGAGAACCGAAGTTAACATCAGTACCAATTGGCATAAAAGTCGCAGCAATTTTTTCTGATCTATCTCTACCTTTCATTACTAAAGGCATCCATTCCATCAGTTGATCAAAGTCTGTACTGAATTGCATTCTCTTAAAAAGATGTTCTTTTTGGAGTGCGTTGTATCTCTTCTTTAAAAATTCTACATCATCTTCCCCATGCACAAAACTCATGTGAGGAATACTTCTTATAAACGACTCTGGATCTGATAGTAAATTTTTCTTTACTAAATAAGACCAAAATTGTCTTGAAATTTCAAATGATTCAGCGATTTTCACCGCTTTGTCAGCCTTTACAGTACCGTCTTCCAATTCTGGAGTATAGTTTAATTCGCAAAAAGCGGAATGTCCTGTACCAGCATTATTCCACGCATCTGAACTTTCTGCCGCAGCATTATCTAATCTTTCAAAAATTTCTATACGGATATCTGGTTGCAATTCTTTAAGCATTACACCTAAAGTCGCACTCATAATCCCCGCACCAACTAAAATTACATCTGTATTATAAGAAAGAGTATCTGACATCACTTAATTTTTTGATTTTGCAAAGGTAAGTGCTACAGCGTTAATGATAAAATAAAATCAAGCACTTTATCAATAATTTAAAATCTTTTATAATTCAGGTAATCTTGTAAGATTATGGTAGCTGAAATTTCATCCAACAACGCTTTATTCTGCCGTTTCTTTTTTGACATTCCACCTTGAATCATCGAACTGAGTGCCATTTTTGAAGTGAAACGTTCGTCTATTCTTTCTACTTTCATTTCAGGAAATGTTTTACCGAATTTGACCACAAAAGCATCAATCATCGCAGCACTTTGTGATGGTTCATAATTCATCTGCTTCGGCTCTCCTACAATTACAAGTTCTACCTTTTCGTCATTGAAGTATTTTTTCAAAAACTCCATAAGTTTTGGAGTTTCGACCGTAGTTAGACCCGAAGCAATCATTTGCATCTCATCCGTTATAGCGATTCCGGTCCTCTTCATTCCGTAGTCAATTGCTAAAATTCTTGCCATTTTTATTTTTTTTGTTTCTCTGCTTCAAATTTTATCAACACTTCACCTTTTTTTCTCAAATACATATATTGATTGTTCTGTATTATATTGTCAGCTTCCGCCAAAGCTTTTAGTAGCAATTTCTCCATTTCCATTTCGGCGCAAGCCATCTCTGTCGATAATATATTCTTAATTTTAATTTGATCTCCTTTTACAGAATAGTCGCCTCCTATTTGATTGCATCCGGCATAAGCTTGAAATTTTCTGTCTTTAGCAAAAAAAGCATAGTAATCTTTTTTAATTCCTTTGGCATTAATCGGCTTATCATCTATAGAGGTAATAGTCCATCTCTGATTTATAAAAGTTGTAATTGCTGCTGCAGTAGTTTCAGATTCTAAATCTATAACTTCTCCTGATTTCATTTTTTCAAATACAGCTTTTTCAGAATTTGACTTTAGCGTAAGCTGATTTTTGCCTACTCTAAATTCTTTTTGCAATCCGTTATTTGAAGTCAAAAGAATAGATTTCCCATCCTTTGCCCATTGAAAAGTGCCTCTTTGAATTATCTTTTTCTCTTTTGCGATAGTATCGACAGATATCGAAAACGAAAATGTTTCCGATAATTCTATAACAACAGGGGTTTTATTTGAGCCAACTCCGGGCATCATACCTTTATACATCCCTAAATAATGCATCGGATCTTTTTGGGAAGTAGTTTGTATGGTATCATCTTTCGATAATTCAATTTCATTACTTAGTATTTCAGGATTTTTATTTTCAGGCTTTTTGCTGCATTGAATCATTATAAATGCAAAAAGAAATAATAGTGGCTTTTTCATAAACGTAGTACATACTTTAGTTGCAACCAAAAATACAAAATATTGGAACCATACTACTTAGTCGCAAAAATATAAATGCATTTTGTTTTAAAGTCCCTATACTTTCAAATTCCTTATATTTGCCCTTTAAAATTTGAAAGATGACTAGATTAAAAGATATAATAGAAATAGCGTGGACAGACCGCTCAAAACTTTCTGAGTCAACCACAGTTGACGCAATTAGAGATGTTATAAACCTATTAGATGCAGGCGAATTGAGAGTTGCTGAACCAACTTCAAGCGGATGGCAAGTAAATGAATGGGTAAAGAAAGCCGTTGTTCTTTACTTCCCAATTCAGAAAATGGAAACTATCGAAGTGGGGATTTTCGAATATCATGACAAAATGCCACTCAAAAGAGGCTATGCAGAAAAGGGAATTCGTGTTGTACCAAATGCGGTTGCAAGACATGGCGCCTATATATCTAAAGGTGTGATCTTGATGCCAAGCTATGTAAACATTGGTGCTTATGTGGACGAAGGTACAATGGTTGATACTTGGGCAACAGTAGGAAGTTGTGCTCAAATTGGAAAAAATGTGCATTTATCTGGCGGAGTTGGTATTGGCGGAGTTCTTGAACCTCTGCAGGCAGCTCCAGTAATCATCGAAGATGGCGCTTTTATTGGTTCAAGATGCATTGTTGTAGAAGGAGTTCGAGTTGAAAAAGAAGCAGTATTGGGCGCAAATGTTTGCCTTACAGCATCAACAAAAATCATCGATGTTACAGGTCCAGAGCCGGTAGAAATGAAAGGAATTGTTCCGGCACGTTCTGTAGTAATTCCTGGAAGTTATACAAAATCATTCCCAGCAGGAGATTTTCAAGTTCCCTGTGCTTTGATCATCGGAAAGAGAAAAGAATCTACAGATCTTAAAACTTCGCTCAATGATGCTTTAAGAGAACACGATGTAGCAGTATAAAAAAAAATATTCCGACAATCCAACGCTATTTGAAATGAAAATACTTGTTATACAACAAAAAATGATAGGCGATGTACTTGTAAGTACCGTCATTTGCGAAGCTATAAAAACAGCTTTTCCAAGTGCTGAAGTTCATTATATGATTCACCCAAATACCGTTGCGGTTGTTGATAATAATCCATTTGTAGATCGCATTGTAGTTTTTGATCCTCAAATTTACGGAGGATTTTTCGGCCTTCTAAAACTAGGAAAATCATTCAAAAATGAAAAGTATGATGCAGTTATTGACGCTTACGCGAAATTAGAAAGTCTTATTCCAACTTTATTATCGGCGGCTCCGAAGAGAATTGGTTTTAAGAAATGGTATAGTTGGCTATTTTACACCAAAAGTGTTGAGCGAGAAAAGGGATTATTAAATACGGCAATATTTCACAGACTTTTATTAGCAAAGGAGTTGACAAAGACAGAAATCGAGCCAATGTTTCCAAAAATCTACCTGTCAGAAAGAGAGCGAGAAGTAGCTGCCGAAAAAATTAATGTCAGTATCGGAAGCGACAAAAAGTTAATAATGATTAGTGTTTTAGGAAGCAATAATAAAAAAAGTTTACCACCTTCTCAGATGGCAGAAACCTTAGATTTTGTGGCCACTCAAACAGATGCTACTCTGCTATTTAATTTTATGCCAGATCAGCTTGAAGAAGCAACTAAGATTTATAATTTATGTAAGCCTGAAACGCAAACAGTAATAGAATTAGATTTCTATACAAAATCACTCAGAGAATTTCTTGCAATTCTTTCTCAATGTCAAGCATTAGTAGGAAATGAGGGCGGTGCTGTAAATATGGCAAAAGCATTATCTATACCAACTTTTACAATATTTTCTCCATGGATTAATAAGGAATCTTGGAATATGCTCACAGAGCAACAAAATCATGAAGCTGTTCATATAGCTGATTATTATCCTGAACTATATGATGATGTAGATCCAAAGCAGTATAAAGGAAAATCTAATTTTTTATATCAGAAATTGGAATTGGAAATGTATCAAGGCAAATTAAAAAGCTTTCTAACGCAACTCTGATACAATACCGTTGGGTGTCCGCACTATTTTATTATCCTTAGTGTACTTTCTTATTTTAGCATTCTTTTCCCAAGTCGCTTCGTTAACGTATCCACGATCGTGGTCCAAATGTATACAAATTGCATTGTAGCGTATTTGTTTGGATTTTAAACCGAAGTTGAAAAGGCGCTCTCCCAATTCTCGATCTTCTCCACCATATTGCATTTCTTCGTCAAAGCCATTTACCGCAAGTAAATCTGGTTTCCAGGCAGAAGAGTTGTGTCCATTCCAACTAGCATTTGTAGGTGTTACTGAATTTAAAAATTTAGAAAGAAAACCTTTAGTTGTTAATTTTAGATTTTTTGGTGAGCGACTCAAGCCATTTTCAACAAGCCACGACAACTTAAAACAGCTTTGCTTTTCAATGTCATCCGCCGTAATCTTCTGAGACACATTTAGCGGAAGCTTATAATATCCTCCAGAAAGAAAAAACCCTTTTTCTCTAAATTTCAAATGGTTTTCTATAAAATCTGCTCGTGGAATGCAGTCGCCATCAGTAAAAATAAGATAATCTCCACTTGCAGCAACAATTGCTTTATTTAGAATTTTGCACTTTTGAAACCCATCATCTTCTTGCCAAATATGCTGAATTTTTAATCCAGACTTTTCGCGCATAGCATCAATTACGATCTTCGTAGATTCTCTAGAACCATCATCTGCGATTACTATCTCAAAATTTGAAATAGTTTGCTGAGCAAATCCGACGATAACTTTTTCAAGCCATTCCTCCGCATTATAGGTACTCATTATTACAGAAACTAAATTTGTTGATGCCATTTACTGATAAACTAAAACAATTTTTATTTACGCAAATATAGAAAATATCAAAATCAGTACAACTTAATATGCAACAAGTATTATATATCCTGTTGCGATGCGTATAAAAGACATTTTTAAATTCATTATTCTATTATGATTATTTATATTTGTCGCCACTAGCAAATTTTAATGGATTACAACGACAATACGCTACTCACGGTTCTTATCATAACGCTCAACGAAGCAAAGCAAATGAAACCATTATTGGCAGATTTACACTTTGCCGACGAAGTGGTTATTGTAGATTCTTACAGTACCGATGATACTCAGGATATTGTTAGAGAGTTTTCTAATGTGAAATTCATTCAAAATAAATTTGAGAATTATACCCATCAACGCAATTTTGCTATAAGTCGAGCTAAAAATAATTGGATTCTATTTCTTGATGCAGACGAGCGCTTAACTCCAGCGCTGAAGGCAGAAATAATAGAAACAATCAAAACAAATCAAACTTACGTTGCATTTCAGTTTTACAGAACTTTTATGTTCAAAAACCAAAAACTGCGTTTTAGTGGTTGGCAAACCGACAAAATATTCAGACTTTTTCACAAAGAATTTGCAGAATATACTACAGAGCGATTGGTACATGAAAAGCTTGACGTAAAGGGCAAGATCGGTGTTTTCAAGAATAAATTAATACACTTTTCATATTCGGATTACCAAAGCTATAAAGCAAAGATGTTGAGTTACGGCAAATTAAAAGCACAAGAAAAGTTTGCTAAGAAAATGAAACCTTCTGTTGTCAAAAGAATTTTTCATCCAGTTTACAGCTTTTTGTACAGCTATACCATTCGATTGGGCTTTTTGGACGGAAAAAAAGGAATTACTATTTGCTATCTCAATGCGCTAAGTGTACACGAGAGATATAAAGAACTTCAGAAATTAAACAGTCAGAATTCTCTACTTAGATAAATTCAAAGATTTCTTAAAAGCTGCTTTTCGATGAAATTTAGCTTGAAAAGCTGCAGTATAACCCCACATTTTTTCAAAAATTTCAGCTTCGGTCTTGTTATAAACTTTAGCGTATTCATTAGACATTACTGCAACCATTTCTTCTTTTGGCGTAAGCCTAGAAAGATTCTTCATTCTTTGATCAAAATCCATACTGCTATGAAATTTCATACGATTTAAATCTACCAGATAAAATTGATATTGCTCACCATCAATTTTAACCAAGGTATTTCCTGGCGAGTGATCTAGAAATTCAATTCCTTTTTCGTGCATATTGAAGCAAAATCTGGTAAAAGCACGTAATATTTCTTCATGATTTTTAAAATTTGGAATTTCAACAAGTTCTCGAAAAGTTAGATCTGCATCGAGATGTTCACTTACATAATAACTGTCTTGAAGTCCGAAAGTTGAAAAATTCTCCACATATGCAATTGGTTCTGGCGTACCTATTCCTTTTTCTAAGAGTAAAGTCGCATATTCAAATGAGCGTTTTGCTTTTGAAGGTCTTGCAAACTTGTAAATAAATTGATTCAGAAGATGTGGCACTTTGAACGCTTTTATATTTAGCGTAAATGTTTCTACTGGAAATAACCTGATAGTGTTGCGGTTACCTTTTACCAAAAGTGTTCCTGAACTGTGAAAACTCTGAATAAAATCATTTACAGAATTTTCTAAAAATTTGAATTTTGGATTAAAGATAGCCGGCATTATTTTTTAATCAAAAGTAGGTATTGTCTTTAATATCTGCAATTATTTAGATAGTTTTACAAAAAAAGCGAATGTCAAAATCTGTTTTCTTAGAGTCTCACAATATCAAAAATCGCGCGGGTGGTTTGGGGACATTTAACTATGAGCTCATTAAAGCTATTGCTAAAGAAAATCCAACTGATTTAGATATAACTCTAAACAGCGCAGATACAAAGATACTTTCAGAAGAATTTGGCTCGACTTTTAGCTATAATAAATACAAAGGTTTACATCGATATCCACTATTTCGAGTTCGCACAAAATATGATGTTTGGCATAGTATGAATCAAAATACAAAGGTAGAACCAGCCATAAAACCAGGAAAATACATTCTGACCGTTCATGATGTAAATTTTATTGAGGAAGATTCTTCAGATTTAAACAGCAAAAAGAATCGACAATTTATCGAAAAATTACGTCGCTCCGATGCTATTACTTATATTTCTGAATTTGCAAAAGCGCAAACTCATCAGTATTTTGATGTACCTAAAGTGGAAGAAAAAGTTATTTACAACGGAAATCCAATTACAGAATTTCTTGATACCTCTCGCTTCATCTCTACCGTTCCTGTAAACATGCCTTACTTTTATAGTATTGGCGATTTTATCGAAAGAAAGAACTTCATCGCTATTATTAAGATGTTCAAAAACATCAAGGATTTCAATTTGATTATTTCTGGCAATCACGACAAAAGTTACGGCGTAGAAATAAAGAATTTTATTCGTGAGAACAAGCTTGAGAATAGAGTTTTTCTAACGGGAAAAGTTTCTGATGTGGGAAAACAGTATTATATGAAAAATTGTGTGGCTTTTTTGTTTCCATCAATTAGAGAAGGTTTTGGCCTTCCTCCTATTGAGGCTATGAAATTTGAAAAACCTATTTTCTTATCGACAAAAACCTCTTTACCAGAAATTGGTGGTGATGCCGCATTTTATTGGCAAGATTTTGACACCGATTATATGTTGGAATTTCTCTTTGAAAAACTTTCAGAATTTGAAAGTAATCCTGAATTTTATAGGAAAAAGATTTTAGCGCAAGCAAATTCCTTTGAATGGTCTAAAGCAGCAAATTCATTTATTGAACTTTACCGCTCTTAAAATTTTATTTAAACATAAATTTTAGCTGCTGCCCAAGATTCTTTTTCCATAAAAAGAATGAGCTCACTTTTATTTTAGAACTTTTCTTGAAATTCTCAAGCAATTCGCCAATATTTTTCCCTGGCATGTATTCTAGATCTTTCCACTCCATTGGATTTAAATAGAAAAAACCTTGCAAAGATTTGTAGTTTCCTGTATTTACCGAATCCCATTTTGCCATAAAAGCATTTTGATCAATATCGGTATTATGTCCCCAGTTTTCAAGTTTAACGATCAGATCTTCACGAGTACGCGAGAGACATTCATGCAATGCAACAGAATCTGTGTAGATTGATCTGCACTTTCCATGACGACCTACTTTATAATTAGGATAATTTGTGGCAGCCATAAATTTGTCCAATTGATCCACATAAAAAACTCCTTCTTCAGAATTTTTGTATAAATTAATCTTGAACGGACAAATTTGAATAATATGCTTTTCCGGATTTTTAAGATAATGGTTTTTCGATTTCAGGAAATTGACAAACTTTCTGAAATCCAAAAAGTATTCATCCGAATCCAATTGAATAAGCCAGTTCCCAATTCCCATTTTCTCAGCGAGCATTTTCCTTTCACGTACTTCACATTCCATGGTGCTCATACCTTCTACATAAAAATCATCCTCGTAAAGTTCAATTTTATTTGAAGTATCAAAGTTTTTTATCCATTCAAAAAAGCTAGGATCAATGACAATATCACTTCCTTTCCAGGTTTTTCTGTTCTTATCAATGGCTAGAAAAATGGTGTCCGAATCTTCGTATATTGGAGGAATAGCGTTCTTTAGAAGTTCATAATCATACGAAACTAGAAAGCCTACTTGAATTTTATTCATTGAAATTGAGTGTTGTAAAGTGCCCGCAAGATATAAATAAATCAAGTATCTTTGTGCATCTCAATTCCATAAAAAAACTGCATGAAGGATAGTGCCACAGCCATTAGTGTGATTATGATTACCTATAATCACGCCGATTATATCAGCAAGGCAATTGAAGGTGTTTTGATGCAAAAGACGAATTTCAAAGTTGAACTTATTATCTCGAATGACGCTTCTACTGATCAAACACATCAAGCGATAGAAGAGGCAATCAAAGTTTTGCCAGAGAATGTTACAGTATCCTATTTTAATCAAAAGAAAAATGTAGGAATGATGCCCAATTTTCTATTTGTGCTTCAGCAAGCAAAATCACCTTATATAGCACAATGTGACGGAGATGATTACTGGACAGATGAAAATAAATTGCAGAAACAGTTTGACTTTCTAGAAGCAAATCCAGATTATCAAGTGTGCCATCACAATGTTTTGGAGAGACGAGGACTTAAATACAGAAAACGAAATCATAAGCTAACCGAGGATAAAACTGACGATTTGCAACGTCTTGCAGAAGGAAATTTCATCCACTCTTCGTCAATAATGCTTCGAAATACATTTCAAGAATTTCCAGACTATTTTGCAAGAGCAGAAAACGGAGACTATTTTATGTTACTCCTAGCGGCGAGAAATGGAAAGTTAAAATACCTGAACGAAGTAATGAGCGTTTACCGCATTCACAACAAATCAAGTTGGTCTTCAATGAAAAAAAGAGAACAACGAGAAACTCACATTAATTTTCTAAAAAATATACAAGAAAATTTCAGCCCCGAAATCAACGCTATATTTAATGCTCAAATAAAGCGTATTGAAGAGAAAAATTATAAAATGAATCACACACTTTTGGGTAAGATTAAAACTTTTTTGAACCCTTAAGAATATAAAAATACGATGCAAGAAGAAATATTAAAAGCATACGAAGTACTTAAAGAAGGTGGAATTATCCTATATCCTACAGATACTGTTTGGGGAATTGGTTGCGATGCGACAAATGCTGAGGCTGTTGCCAAAATTTACAAATTAAAGCAACGAGAAGAAAGCAAATCAATGATCGTTTTGATGAACGGTGAAAAAATGATTTACAATGTATTTAAAGAAATTCCAGAAGTAGCTTGGGAAATTTTAGATATTAGCGATAAGCCAACAACATTAATTCTTGACAATCCGCGAAACGTTGCGCCAAACTTAATTGCCGCAGACAAATCTTTGGGAATGCGAGTTGTCAAAGATCCATTCTGCTTTAAATTATTGGAGAGACTAAAAAAACCGTTGGTTTCAACTTCCGCGAATATCTCAGGAAAACCAACGCCTTTGACCTTTAAAGAAATCAGTTCTGAAATTATAAAAGGTGTTGACTATGTTGTAAATTTGCAACGCGAAAGTCCGGCGGGAAAACCATCGTCTATAATTAAGATTGGAAATAATTTGCAAGTCAAAGTTATCCGCAAATAAGACGTTTTTTTAATGGCAAGATATTGCAGTTAAAAAGGTAGTTTTTACTCCAAGAAAATATTTCGCCCTTAGTATTTATGAAAGCATTAGAAAATCCAATATTTAAAATTACCGCACAAGCAAGCCAACAATTAGGAATTGACAGTTACGTTATTGGAGGTTTTGTCCGTGATTTTATACTGGAAAGAGATTCAAAAAAAGATATCGACATTGTTGCGGTAGGAAGTGGAATTGAGCTTGCGCTAAAAGTCTCAAGTATTTTACCTAACCGACCAAAAGTTCAAGTTTTCAAGAATTATGGTACTGCCATGCTTCGATATAAAGACATGGACATCGAATTTGTTGGTGCTCGTAAAGAAAGCTACAATCATGATAGCCGAAATCCAATTGTAGAAAGTGGAACTTTGCGCGAAGATCAAGAACGAAGAGATTTCACAATTAATGCATTGGCTTTCTCTCTGAATGAAAATAATTATGGAGAACTTTTAGATCCTTTTGATGGTATAAAAGATCTTTCCAATAAAATAATCCGAACTCCGCTCGATCCAGATATCACTTTTTCTGACGATCCTTTGAGAATGCTTCGAGGAATTCGTTTTGCAGCACAATTAGAATTTCAAATTGATCCTGTGGCTTTTGAATCTATTAAGCGAAACAAAGATCGAATCGAAATTATTTCCGGAGAGCGCATTGTTGAAGAATTAAATAAGATTCTATCTTGTCCTCAGCCGTCTCACGGAATGCTGCTTTTATACAAAAGCGGACTTCTTGATATCATTCTTCCAGAATTGACTGCGCTCAATAATGTGGAAGAAATTGAAGGTCAAACTCACAAAAATAATTTTTACCATACTCTAGAAGTCGTAGATAATATCTCGCGAAATACCGAAGATGTTTGGCTACGTTGGGCAGCGCTTCTACACGATATTGGCAAAGCACCTACAAAAAGATTTGACAAAAAGATTGGTTGGACATTTCACGCGCACGAATTCGTTGGCGGAAAAATGGTCAAAAAAATCTTTGAGCGTTTACATATGCCATTGAATCAGAAAATGAAGTTTGTTCAGAAAATGGTCATTATGAGTTCGCGACCAATTGCACTTTCAGAAGAAATAGTTACCGACTCAGCAGTACGTAGATTAATTTTTGATGCTGGCGAAGATGTAGAATCTTTGATGACTCTATGCTCTGCAGATATCACAACAAAAAATCCAAATAAATTCAGAAAATACCATCAGAATTTTGAAGATGTCCGCAAGAAATTAGTTGAAGTTGAAGAGCGTGATCAAGTTCGAAATTTCCAACCACCAATTACGGGTGAGGAAATTATGGAACTTTTTGATCTAAAACCTTCACGCGAAATTGGAACTTTAAAGGAAGCTGTAAAAGAAGCAATTCTCGAAGGAGACATTCCAAATGAGTACCAAGCAGCTTATGACTTCGTAGTGAAAAGAGCTGAAAAGATGGGTTTGAAAAAAGTAAAATAGAGGTATTAAATAAGTCATTTTCATTTGTTTTAAAAGAAATTAGAAATGGTTAAAAGAGACAAAGCAGTTATTATTTGGCTGCTATCCGGCTGTGTTTTATTATTTATTATGGTTGTTGTAGGTGGAATTACTAGACTTACAGATTCCGGTCTTTCGATGACCGATTGGCATTTGGTGACGGATACTTTTCCTCCTCTTACTCACGAAAAATGGGTAGAAACATTTGAGGAATATAAAAAGTTTCCAGAATATCAAAAAATCAATATTCACAATGACTTTACATTAGATGATTATCAGTTTATTTATTTCTGGGAATGGTTTCACAGATTTATAGGACGAATAATAGGATTGGTATTCGTAATTCCGTTTGTTTATTTTTTGATCAAAAAAAGACTATCAAGAGCAACTATCCAAAAATGTTTTGTCCTACTTTTTATGGGCGGATTTCAAGGATTTTTGGGCTGGTTTATGGTGAAAAGCGGGCTAATTGACAATCCTGACGTAAGTCATTTTAGATTGGCGTTGCATCTTACATTTGCATTTATCACATTCGCTTACACTTTCTGGGTCGCATTAGATTTAATTTATCCAGAATACAAAGCTCCTATTTCAAAACAGTTGCGAACCATTGCGAGAGTGGCGCTGATTGTGCTATTAATTCAAATTATTTATGGAGGTTTTGTAGCCGGCCTTAACGCTGGATTAATTCACAATCATTGGCCTTTAATGGGCGACGGACAATTTATGCACGACAGTATTTTTCTTGAAGAAAGTACAAACCTTTTGCGTTTCACCGAAGGAAAAAGTGGAGTACAATTTGTTCACAGATCGGTGGCATACATTGTTGTAGCGGCCATTCTACTATTATGGTATAAAAGTAGAAGTGTTATTTTAGAAAAAACTGCAAAGACTGGAATTAATATTTTACTTGTTCTGGTATTTGTACAATTCATTTTAGGCGTATTTACTATTTTACTTGCCGTACCATTATGGCTTGGATTAGTACATCAGATTGGGGCATTTTTCCTACTTACGGCAATGACCTTCACCTTACATCGATTATCAAAATAGACTCATATAATATAGATGGCAAAACTTTCGGCGGAAGCTTCCTTTCTTGACCTTTCAGATTATGGAAGACCGTTTGCATTGTTTATTTCAAAAAAACTGCAGCACACAAGTATTACACCATTGCATATTACCTATGTTTTTGGACTTTGTGGACTTACTGCAATTTATTTTATTCTACAGCAGCAATTTGTTTTGGCCGCAATTTTCATTGTTGTTAAATGCATTATTGATGCAGCCGATGGAGAATTGGCAAGAGTCAAAAACACACCTTCTTATATAGGTAGATATTGCGATAGTATTTTCGACTTTTTCCTAAATTTCGGTTTCCTATTCGCAATTTTTAGCGTGACAGACAGTTCTATTTGGATGATGCTTTTGGCATTCTTTTGTCTTCAGCTTCAAGGAACACTTTACAATTTCTATTACGTCATTCTACGGCATCATTCTACGGGAGGCGATCAAACCTCAAAAATTTTCGAAATTGAAACTCCAATCGCGCTCGGTGGAGAAAGCCAGAAAGTGGTCGATATATTCTTTAAAATCTATCTTTTGTGTTATGGTATTTTTGATAAGATAATTTACAAATTGGACAGAAATGCCGCAGATTCCAGGACATTCGATTCATGGTTTATGACCTTTGTTTCCATTTATGGTTTGGGATTCCAACTATTATGCATCGCCGTCTCTTTGGCATTTGGACTAAAAGAATACATAATTCCTGCAGTAATCGTCGCGACGATTTTTATTCCAATCTTAATACTTTTGAGAATTTCGCTTTACACATCAACCAACAACAAGTCCTTCTAAATCAAAATATTAGGCGAAACACAAATCTTAAGTCAAATTATTCTGTAAACATTTTTGAAATTTCTATAACAGATTTAGCTCTAAGGATTCTGATCTTTGAAGTATTATTAACCACAAAAAAATAATACTATTATGCCAAATTCAGATGAAATAAAAGGAAAGTGGAACGAAATGAAAGGGAAACTGAAACAAAAGTACGGTGAACTTACAGATGACGATTTAGCTTTCGAAGAAGGTAAAGAAGATGAAATGTGGGGGAAACTTCAACAGAAATTGGGTAAAACCAAAAAAGAAATCAATTCTTTATTTGACTAAAAATTGTCAGTTAAGCAGTTAAATGCTAACTATTGCAATATTTACCGAAGGGATAAATTAACCTAACGATAGCATTTTTAGCTGTTGTATACTAATTATCCTTTTATGGACTGTTTCAAACATTTTACGATGTTTGAAACAGTTTTTTTTTTAGAAATAGTTTTAGCATAAGCTTCAGTTATTTTTTTTCGCTTTCGCTAAAAGAATATTTGCAACTGCAATTATCTATCACAACAAGTCTAGTACTTTCAGGATATTTAGCAAAGCACTTATCTTCGGTTGAAGGTATATGAATAAAAAGCAATACCTTAGATAAAACACGATTTCTTCCAAAATATGACGTCTAAAATTAATTTAATCTATCGATTGTCATATAATTATCATAATTCAATAATATTTGCTGTCTAAAGAATTTTCTAGTTGTAACTTTGCAATCCACCATAAAATTTTTTGAAAAATGTCGATTGCAATTGTTCGAAAAAATATTAAGTTGATAAGGTTACGAAAACTCGTTGTAGTGTCAATCGTAATAGGTTTTCTAGCAGCTTTTCTGGGACTTATTTTAAAACATATCACAGAACATTACGAACATCTGTTATTTGGGCAATCTCAAAAAAACTGGATATTTCTTTTATTCTTTCCAATCTTCAGTTTATCTATAATCTCTATTCTGCGAACCTATTTGTTCAAGAAAAAAGAAAATAAAGGCATCAAGGAAATTTTTATAACTATACGTTCTCGCAAAAAAAATCTTCCTTCATATAAAATCCCATCACATGTTATCAATGGTTTTCTTACGGTCATATTTGGCGGATCGACTGGAATTGAAGTTTCAACCGTAGTTGCTGCTGCAACGATTGGATCTGTTGCGCAGCAAAAAGAAAATCTTTTCGCTCGATACAAAACATCTCTTATCTGTGCAGGCGTAGCTGCTGGAATTACCGCTTTATTTTGCAGTCCGATTGCGGGAGTATTATTTGCCTACGAAGTAATTTCGAAGAAACTCAGCCGCTCTTTTGTGATAGCTTGCTCAATTTCTGTGGCAATTGCATCAATACTATTAATAATTCTTGATGAGCCAACCATGTTTCCGCTCACTATAGATAATTGGAATTATTCAGCTATTCCATTCTTTATCTTACTAGGAATTTTGGCCGGAGGTATTTCTGTTTATTTTACAAAAACAGTTATGTTTTGCAAAGAAAAATTTGCGCTTCTCAAGCAAGATTACCACCGGATAATCATTGGTGCTGTACTATTATCAATTGCCTTGTTATTTGTTCCACAACTTTATGGTGACGGATATCATGCAATCAGAGTAGCCCTTTTAGATTCAAACTCTCAGCTAACTTTTACTTTTATCTTTGGAACAGTTATTTTGATGATTTTAAAGCCAATAATTACCTCGATTACTTTGGCAGCTGGAGGTGATGGCGGAGTTTTTGCCCCTAGTTTATTTGTTGGAGCCTTCTTGGGACTTCTTACTGCGGTGGTTCTAAATTCATTTTCCGGAGTAAATGTTATCGTACTTAATTTTGTTGTGCTCGGTATGGCGGCTGTGTTGAGCGCTAGTATCCACGCACCTTATACTTCAATCTTCTTACTATGTGGAGTGATCGGTGATTATAGCTTACTTATTCCACTTGCAATCGTTTGCATAACTGCAAAATATACTGCAAAAGCAATCTATCCATTTACGGTCTATACATTTGATCCACAGAAAGTGTAAGTTTGGCGAAAGCCGTATAGTAGAAGTCATCTTTTTTAAAATGTCCGATTGTTAATTACTTTTTAGTGCAACACTCAATTTAAGTTTTACCTTTGCAGTCTCTTTAAAAAAATGGTTATGGTTTATAAATTCAGAGTAATTCTAGATACAGAAGAAGATATTTTTAGAGATATCGCTATACTTGAAGACGATACTTTAGAAGATTTTCATAATGCGATTGTCAACGCATTCGATTTTGACGGTCTTGAAATCGCATCATTCTACACTTGCGATAGCGAGTGGAATCAAGAAGACGAAATTTCGCTTTTTGATACCGGAGATGTTTTAGGACAGCAAAAAGTGATGAGCGATTATACGCTTTCATCTTTGTTAGACAAAGACAACACAAAAATTATCTATGTTTACGACTTCCTTAATATGTGGACTTTCCTTGTTGAACTTGCCGCTATCGAAGAAGTTACGACCGGAGAAAGTTATCCAAGTACATTGTTTTCTCATGGAATCATGCCGTTAGGTACTGCCGAAGAAGAATTCTCTGAAACAGACGAAAATGCTCTTGATTTTGACGAGGACGACTACGACGAAGAAGACTTTGATATGTTTGACGGAGATGACTCTTTTGAAGATCAAAGCTTTGACGAAAGCTGGAATTAATATTCCCACAAAACTTACAACAACATATAAAAACCAGGAAAAGAGGCTTTCAATGATGCCTTTTCTCTTGGTTTCTAATTCTTAAGACATAACTATGATCAATTTATTCAACACCCAGATTGACACCCTTTCCATTCACCGTGTCGGAAATAAAAGTCGCAACGAAGCTATTTTTTTGTCAGAAAGTCCATTTGTACTAAATGACGAAATTACGCCTTTGATGAAAGAATTTTTCTTTAAAGCTTTCCGCGAAAAAGAAGAAAACTACTATCAATTTGCGCACGAAGTGGATCTTGATTATAACGATATGTTTAAATATGCGAATGAGATTTTTGACAATCCTTCTTCGTTACACCAAGTTTCTAAGAAAATTACCAACCATCTTTTTGAGCAATCAAATCACCCACACATTAAGAATGGTGAGGTTTACGTAACTTATTTAACCAACTTGAGTATTGACAATAATGTTGTTGACGCAATTGGAATATTTAAAAGTGAATTACAAGCCGATTTTCTTCAGTTTAATGAAGAAGGATCTCAACTTGAAATGATTTTGCAACAAGGAGTTAGTTTGAATAAATTGGACAAAGGTTGTATCATTTTCAATTACAAAAAAGAAGAGGGTTACAAAGTCCTTTCAGTAGATAGCAACCGTTACGATGCGCGTTACTGGTTGGAGCATTTCCTATCTGTAGATATCTTTGAAGATGAGAATTTCATCACTAAAAAATACATCAAATTCTGTCAGAATTTCGCAAAAGACGTTGTTTTACCTGCCGAAGACAAGAAAGAAGAAGTGATGTTTATGAACCGTTCTGTGAACTATTTCGCAAAGAATGATCAGTTTGACGAGACTAATTTCTTGAATGAAGTATTGGACAATCCAGACTTAATTCCTGAATTTAAAAATTACAAAGTAGACAAAGGCGAGAAATATAGCATCGAAGATATTACGACTTTCCCAATTGCAAATGCTGCAGTTTCTGACGCTCGTAAATCGATCAAAAACGTAATTAATCTAGATACGAATATCCAAATTAAGATGGATTTTATCAATCCAGAAAGTGCGGAAAAGTATGTAGAAAAAGGTTGGGACGAAGAAAAACAAATGTATTATTACCTTGTTTATTTCAACAAAGAACAAAAAAGCTAAATTTAGACTTTAGAATTTTTGAAAAAGCCTAGTTTCGATATTATTGAAACTAGGCTTTTTTGTTCATAGAATTTTCTGAATTGAATATTTTGAAGCTATTCGCGCTCTTCACTTCAATTCCTCGTTGCAATGCTTTTTTTTCATTAGTCCACAAGGAGCTTCCGCTGGTCGCTCTTGTGGTCTAGAAAAAAATAGCTTTGCTGCCTGCGGGATTTTCGCTGCGATCACGGCTATGGGATTTCGTCATTCATTGAAATTTTTACCTGAATAAGGAAATTCTCCTGCAAGGTTTCAAAAATCGTGGAGGTTTAGTTCGAAAATTAACAGTAAGTCCAAATTTTTTAAATCGTCCACAGACTGCTATGTAATACCTACAAGGTTCAAAAAAAACCTTGCAGGATATCGTGAGTAACAACTGTTCCATTATCAAAATTACCCAACACTCCCGCAAACTTGTCATCCTGACGAAGGAAGGATCTCATTTGGAAAGCCATTTTCCA
>CBDUDY010000024.1:0-20893 GCA_965366055.1 uncultured bacterium | reverse complement strand
AGAATATCCAATCGTTCGTATTTTTGTTCGATAAAATTGCAAAAGATTTCCACACTTGGAATATGTCGCAAATCCAATCCGTGAATCTTTAAGCGATGTCCCCAGTCCATAAAATCAGCTTCCTTTGAAAAACGCAAAGCCGAATCTACTGGAAAACGGGTCGTTGCAATAACGGTCGCGCCACCCCGCAAAAGCATCAACGTAATATGATAGCCAATTTTTAGTCGAGAACCAGTAATCACCGCAACTTGCCCTTTTACATCCGCCGTTTGAAAACGTTTTGCATAATTGAAATCACCGCAATCGCAACACATGGTATCGTAAAAATGGTGCATTTTAGTAAATTCTGTTTTGCAGACATAACAGTTTCTCGGAGTTTCTAGTTCAAATTGTTCCTTACTATTGAGCTCGTTAAAAGCCAATAATTTTGGCGCTTCGAACACACTTGCTTCACGCGCATATCGAATTCCAGTCTCTTTTCGTGCGGTGCGGTCTTGCTTTTCCTTTTTGCGTTTGGCTACTAATTTACCGTCTTTTTTTCTGCGGGAAAGTTCATCACGATCGGGTCTAGAAAACTTTCCAGCAGCTATTAACAAGGCCGTTCGTTGCTCTTTTTCGATATCAAATATTTGGTCGGTATCGGAGTTTAATTGGGTCAAAATGGCGATACATCTATCAATTTCATCTGAACTTATGGCCGTCTCAGGCGCTATTTCATCTTTCGTCATCATAAAAAAACGGGGATTATTGTTGGTCAAAATTCCAAGTCGGCAAATATAGTTTTTTTAATTTTTATGGCAGCTGCTGTCAGAGCGTTCCTACTGCCAGCACCGGGCCATCCACTATATCTTTGCTGCTAAAAAAATTAGCCATAAAATAACGATTAGGCATTACAATTATCTAAGAATTTTTTGTCTGCAGCAAAGGATGCCGCTCCTGTCCCTGCCGCAAAATCAAGTTCCGCAACACCATGATTTTAAAATAGGAATTAAATCTTTCCGCAAAACATCTTCGTCACTTGTCACTTCAGAACTAAGTCGTTGAGTAGAAATGCGGAAGTCTCTTCAAATGTAGGCGCAGAAATTTAGTTGTAGTAGGCATCCTTTAGCGCAATGGTTTTAAAATATAAAGCAAAGATCTTGGCAAATTTTCAGTCAGAATCGTCATTCTAAAACTAAAAATTGACGTAGATAATTCGCCCTTTTATATTCAAATCTTACCGCAGATTTTTTTAGAAGTATTTCAGATAACCTAGCTACTTTTCAAAATGCCCCATTCTCCCGAACTAATGATGACGCAGCTTTCTCAGCGAAAGAAGCACCACATTTGCTTTAAAGCGATGCTGCTATATCCACATCGCAAATTTAAGGTGGCAGGTTAACTTCCATACTGTGAAAGAGTATCTTAAATATTAGAGCAGTAAAAAATCTACATTTACATTAAAAGAATGAACAAAATTTAAAAAAAAACATTAAATATAAAAGAACGACCTGCAATTATTATCGCAGGTCGTTCCACAGCTAACATAAAAATAAATACTATTTTGAATATTGGTTAAAGTCCTTTTTATTTTTAAATATAAAAAGACGCATTTCTATAATTACTGAACTAAAACATACTGAAATTTAGGATAACCTCTTTCTCCTGTTTCATTGCTTCCTCCAGTAAATTTCAACTTATAAATATTTCCTCCTGCATCCTTAATTATATAAAAACGATCTGTTTTTAACACAAATTGAGATGTCGGAATTCCATCACTTCCCGTAACTGATGTGCCTCTCCAATTTGATCCAATATTTCTTTGATCATCGGTGAATTTTGACGCCACGACATTTGCAGCAATAAAGTTGTCAAATCCAAATTCGGATGTTAATACTTGGTATGATTTTGCATTTCCTTTTAAGTTTGTAAGTACAAAATCCGCATAATGATAAGGAGCAATAGTTCCCATATTTACAACATTTGTAAAAGTCGTAAAGTTGATGTCCCATTGATTTTTTTGAGGTTCTACTTTTACAGTATTATTAGTGGTAAAACTAAAAAATGTAAAGTTGTAAGCAGCATCCTTTGTGATAATTACTTCTTGATGCGTTGTCGAAGCTAGATCAGCATACTGCATCTTATAATCGTTTCCAATTTTTAAAATTCTTACTTTTTTCCAACCTCTTGCCGTACCTGAACCACTTCCCTCACTACCAACTGCGGGCTGAGTAGTGCTTGGATTGCTTCCTAAGTTTAGTAAATAAACTTTATTATTATCATTATTATCTGAAATCGCGCTGATTGCAGTACCACTAATAAATCCTTGTGGTGCATCAATTTGATCTACCGAGCCCGAACCTGTCATTATAAACATCGAAGGATCTTCCACTTGAACTTCATCAATATTAGTGGTTTCCAATTCCTTTACAGACATTTTTACTGAGCTGTTTAAAGCTACCCTAGATTCGTTACCTGTATAAAAACCTAAATCCCAAGAAACACGAGGAACTGTTGTCATCATTCCGCTGCTCAAATCTACATAAACCTGATTTTGTTGATTTGCACCACCTGTTTCAGGCGCTAGAGCTTGACCAGAAGAAGCTGTTTCATTAAAGTTTAATTGTGTAGTTGTATTTCCTGAAATTGTTGCATTTATAGAAGTAGCGGTTATTTTAAAAACTACATTTTTAACTTCTCCTTCGGCGGCTTCCGCCAATTTAATAAAGCTAAAACCAACTGAAGTTACATTCGACGCAAAAGGAATTGTTAGCGTATTTGAATTGGCTGCAGGATCTGTTATAAAATCTGATCCATAAGCAACTCCTGTAGTTGTAAAAGACAAAGTTACGGTTCCAGCAGTAGTTGTAGGTTCTGAAAAAAGAATTTGAACTGTCGTATTGGTTTCTGATAAATTAGCAGAAGCGACAGAAAAAGCTACTGAATTTGCTAAAGGTTTTGATGCATCATCATCGCTGCATGAGCTAAAAGCAAGAATAAGTGCCGAAAGAAATAAAATTAGATTTTTGTGCATGATTGTAAATATTAATTAAAATTAAGGTTATAAGTGAGTTTTAGAAAACAGGAGCGTCCGTACCCTAATAAAATACCAGAGTTAGCAGTATGCACACCCGTGCTGCCAGATTGCGAAGCTTGGAGTTCAGTTATATTGAAAATATTGCGACTTCCAAGTGTAACTTCAAACTGCTCCTTGAAAAAAGATTGTCTAATAGAAGCATCCATCCAACCATAAGAAGCTACTTCCGATAACACGAAAATCGCATTTCCAGCAGTATCACTTGAAGAAATGTATTGTCGATCTTTTCCATTGAATTTATAGTAAACTGAGAACAAAGTATTTAATTGAGGTAATTTATAAGACGCAGATGTGTTAAGTTGAAATGCGTATAAAAAAGAGTCGTCAGAAGTTACATTTAATGCCGCTAAATCTATTTCTTGCGAAACACCAATCAATGCCATTCCTAAACTAGCATTCCAATTTTTATATGCTACTTGATGTGAAGTCGAAATATTCCACATTTTGTAAGTATCAATATTTAAATATTTATAATTTTGCGTAGGCGTCACTTGCTCTAAAACTAAATTAATACGGTCGTCCACATTTAGATAAGCAATTGATAGGTTGTGTGAGAGTTGCAATCCCGAAACTGAATAACTTACCTTCTTTATGCTTCCCTCGTAAGACCAACTTGTTTCTGGAGTTAGATCAGCATTTCCTTGTAAATTATGATTAGAGTCCACAAAATATGTGAATAATTCATCAAAATTTGGTGTCCGGTAGGAGCGACCTAGAGACGCTCTCACTTGAAATCCTTTATTGAAATTATATCGAAATGCTGCCGAAGCTGCAAATTGATTTTCAAATTGTGATTGAAAGGAATATCGAAATCCTGGGCGAATTACAAATCGTTCGTTTATTTTTACTTCTGATGCAGCAAACAAATCATAGTTTTCAAACCTCTTTTTGATGTCATTTGCCTGTTGCTGATCATTTTTGAAGGTACCCGAAGTAGCGTCGTAAAAGCCATTTTCATTCACCGCCTCATAGCCTATTTGAAGATTGAATATTTGAGAATTGAAAAAATTATTGAATGTTCCAGTAGAGTAAAGAACTTCTTTTGATTGGAATGTTTCGCGCTTATTAAGTGTTTCTTTTTGAGTTTCTAACCAATAATTAAAGGTTTCGATATCCCGTACTTGCTTTTGATGCGAAAAAGAAACATTGTATTTTATCCTTGAAAAAATAGTTCCATAAGAGTTCAAATGATGGTAAAATCGAGTTGAACTATAGCGTCTGTCTTGCGAAAAACTGGTGTTTGGAAATGGATAATTATCTTGTGGAGCGACAATTGGATTGTAAAAATCTACGTTTTCGCCATAATAATCAAACTTATAAAACACTTTGTAATGGGGTTTGCTGTACCCAATAAAAGCATTTGCAGTCAGCTGCTCCTTTGGCAACCATGAATAGCCGCGTAAACCATCATTTTGAGTGTAGTCTTTTCCTTGTCTATTATCAAAAAATCCAGCGAAATCATTTCTATTAATACCTACAGTAGCAAAAATTTCCTTTGAAATGCTGTTTGAAATTTTCAGCGACTGAATGTGTCTTCCTTTGTTGAATAGAGCAAATTCATCAGAAACGGTTTCTTCTTGAAGGGTAGTAGCAATTTCCCACTTATATTTTGAACGCTTTTTAGTAACTATATTTAAAATTCCCGAAACGGCGTTCGCTCCGTGAGTTACACCCATTGAGCCTTCAATAATTTCGATTTGTTCAATATCATCTAAATTTACTTGGGTCAAATCGACATTATTTCCGAAACCAGTATCGCTAACTAGTGGAATATTATCTACTAAAATTTTAAAATATTGAGCATCTAATCCAAACATGGATACAGTCGAGCGACCATCATTTCCACTAGTTTTTATAGAAATATTTAAATATTGATTTAACACATCCCCTAAATTGTTAGCCGCTAATTTTTTTATGTCCTCTTTAGTGATTAAACGTACATTGTTTACTGACTTATTTAGTGATTGTGCTTCAATTTGACCAGTAACTACTACCTCAGAAAGTATATTTACTATCGAATCATTCTGTTGGTCTTGTGAATAAATATTGAATGACAGTAGAGTCAATCCCAATGGTATAAGGCTATTTTTCATTATTTAGATTTGTTCTTAATAAAATTCAGCTGCAAATATATACGTTATTTTTACTTAATCTAAATAAATTTAGTATTTTCGCAGAATAAATTTTTAAAATATTTAACTATGAACAAATTATTCACAACAGCTATTTTTATTAGCTTTTGTCTTGCCGGAAATTCACAAATTAACAAGAAAGAAGATGTAAAAGCCATCAAAGCAATGTGCGGCTGTTATGAAGTAGAATTCAATTTTGCTGAAACATTTCAATATAATAAAGACGAAAGTTATGTGCCATCTGAAACAAAATACGACCGAGGATTAGAATGGATTGAACTTGTAGAAGACCAACCTAATAAATTAGTTTTACAACATATTCTAATTGTTAATGATACAATGTTAGTAAAACACTGGAGACAGGATTGGGAATTTGAAAACACATCTTTCTATCAGTTTCACAAAGAAAAAACCTGGAAATACCAAACGCTTGCAAAAAATGATGTAAAAGGACAATGGACACAACGCGTTTTTCAAGTAGATGATAGTCCTCGTTATGAAGGAAGTGCAAGTTGGGTGCATATTGACGGACGTCATTACTGGGAAGACAATACTGACGCTCCACTTCCGAGACGAGAGCAAACGATTCGAAAAGATTATAATGTTCTAAATCGTACGAATGTACATGAAATCACGGAGGACGGATGGATTCACGACCAAGACAACGTAAAATTATTGCGTGATGAAAATGGGAAAGATGTAGCTATAGCAAGAGAAAAAGGAACTGACTATTATAAAAAAGTAGCTGATTCAAAATGTCTTGCTGGTCAAAAATATTGGAAAGAGAATTCGGCGATGTGGAAAAATGTACGAGATAAATGGCAAACTGTTTTTAATCGTAAAACGGATTTGAATTTAGAAAATAGAGTAAATAAAAAACCATTGTACTCGTATTTATTCGATCTAAAAGCAGATACACCAAAGGTGGAAACAGATAAAATTATTGATAGTTTTGTAAAAAGTTAATACTATATATTAAATAGAAAAAGCCTCAAATTCAGCAAAATTTGAGGCTTTTTAGCTTCATTTAAAACCTGCAATACAAGGTTTTTTTACTTGCCATTACTGGCTTAATCTGCTGTTTAAAATTTTAATAACATCAGTTTAAGAGTTATTAATCGAGAAGATGAGTAAGGCACTCAAGAAAATTTTTACACTTAAAAATCTTCTAATTATAATGAAAGAAGCTGATTTGGTAAACATTCAAAAAATTAAATGCTACTTATATTTCGATTTACAGCTCAAAAATTCTGAATCACTTTGCCTTGATCTGTTAGAATAATATACTGATATTGTGGATATTTTTTAATCAATTTTAGACCTTTTTTCAAACCTAAAACCAACATAGAGGTACTGAATCCATTGCACATTTCGGCGTTCTCTCCAATAATAGTCACACTTGTTATTCCCATGGAAGGAAAGCCTGTTTTTGGATTGATAATGTGCGAATAGCGTTTGCCATCTACCTCAGCATACTTTTCGTAAGTTCCAGAAGTAGTTACTGCTTTATCACTTGAAAATTCTAAAACAGCAATTGTTTCTCCCGTTTCAAAAGGATTGTTTACGCCAATTTTCCACGGTTGACCATCAAGTTGATTTCCCCAAGTCGAAATATCTCCTGCCGCATTGATAATTCCACCTTGTACGTGTAAAGATTGCAGCAATTCACGCCCTTTATCTGCAGCGTATCCTTTTCCGATAGAACCAAAACCTATTTTCATTCCCTTCTGTGAAAGATAAATTGTTGAATTAATAGAATCTAGAATAATGTTTTTATAGTTTACTTTTTCAACCGATTTTCTTAGATTTCTTTTAGAAGGTAGTGTTTCCATACTGCCGTCAAATTTCCAAATTTGATCCATTGCAACAATGCTGATGTCAAAAGCGCCGTTCGTTATTTTGGAAAACCAAATTCCTCTTTTGCTTAATTCAAAAACTTCCGGATCTACTTTTATAGGTTTGATTCCTGCATTACGATTGACTTCAGATATTTGTGTTTCTGCCCGCCATTCTGAAATAAGATTTTCGATACGTTCAATTTCGTCGATAGTTTTTTGAATTTTTTCTTTAGCCGAAGCAGGATCTTTGTCGACAATAGTTATTTGAAAAACACTTCCCATCAAATTCGTGGTCATTGTTTCTTGAACTTGAGCAGAAGAATAAATAGGGAAGAAGAGCAAACTTATGATAATGCTATATCGAGAAATTTTCATTTTATAAATTTAATAACAATCTGCTAGAATTTGCCCATTCGATTTAAATGTTTGGAAATCACATCCATCCTTTTCGCATATGCAAGTTAAAACAGACTCAACGTCTTTTTGCATTAATAAAGCGCCACAAATCATTATAATACCTTTGCTTTTCAATAAATCAAGGAAAAAGTCTTGGTCCCGAAGTATCAAATCCATCACGTATTGTGGAGAATCTTGTCTTGATAATGCGAGATTAAATGCTTTTAATTTCCCCTCTTCAATATGATTATTTGTAATTTCAGTATAGCGTTTTGTGAGGTCATTTTCGTGGCGAAAACCACAATACAAATGCGTTTCCACTTTCTTTTTATTTTCTTCAAGCATTCCTAAAAAGGGTGCAATTCCTGTTCCATTTGCGATCAATGCAACTTTCGATGTTTTTTTAGGAAAATGAAAATGAGAGTTTTTAATTATCCGTGCTTTTAAGTCAGCGCCATTTTGCAAATCATATAAAAATTGAGACCCTGAACCATTTGGATGCAATCGAACAATTAATTGAACTGCATTACTGACTTTTCCAATCGAATAAAAGCGCTCGACTGAACTGTTCTTTGGATAGATGGCCAATAAATCACCTGATTTGAATTTTGTAAATGCCGATGGTTTCAAATTAATCCGAAAAGTCGTAATATCATATGAAGTAATTTCTGCTCTATCAACTACTATTAATTTCTTAAGCTTCGGTAATTTCTGACGGTATAAGGATGGCGCTGTCGCAATGGCGACTTTATTTATATCTGCCCAATCTGCAACCCAATTGGTGAAGTCTTCTGCCGATTTATCGTTTACGGTATAAAGTGCGAGTGATTTTTGTGCCCAACTTTGTTCATCCAACAATTTGTCTACATTTATAGCATAATCACAAAAATCAGGATATGATTTGGAACCAAATCCTACAACCGAATAATTAATTTTTTGCTTTTGAGGATATTGATTTATTAATTTTTCAAATCTTGCAGCGTTTGTGGGTGCTTCTCCTATACCGTAAGTGGAAGTAAAGATAACCAACTGTTTTGCGTTTGGAAATACAGTAAAGTGATTCATATCCGTCAAGTACGATTTCTTTCCGTTTGCTTGCAACTGAAGGTGAATTTGATTTGCAAATCCGAAAGTAGTTCCATTTTCAGAACCTACGAGAAGAATAAATTCACATTCTTTTGCTTTGAATTTGTTCTTAACTTTCGTCTTAGTCCTTTTTAAAGTAATGGCAAAACCAGAATAAATAAATAGCAGAATATTAAGTGAGGCAAAAGCTAAAATAATTGCCCAAACTACATTTATTTGACCAGTATGCAAGTCAAAACTAAATTTTTCTGCCAGCTGTGTAAAAGGATATTTTTTTTCTCTTATCGTTTGTCCTGTGAATTGATTCAGCGTGAGTTCGCGGTCTTTTAAATTCAAAACAAAAAATTCGTCGGGATCGTCTTCCATAAAAGGGAATTCGATCTTAGTAACAGAGGAAAGTTTTATTTCTTTTAAAATAGCAAATTCACTTATCGGACGTTCTGCAAGATTTATGTTTTCGGCGTAATGAGTTTCCTTTACTTTTTCTTTAGGAATAATTTCAAAGCGAATCAAAAACAAATAAGTTCCCGTTAACGCTATGATTAAAATCGGTATTAGCATAATTCTACCTGTCACCACATGTAAATATTGCGACAAAGAATCAGAACTTACTTTCGAAAAGAATTTTAAAATTCCATTTTGTCTTTTGATCAACAAAATGGTTCCAGAAATCGCAATTAGAAAAAAGAGAAACGAAGCAAAACCAACGATGAATCGTCCTGTTTCATGCAGAAATAGTGATCGATGTAAAGCTATATTCCACTTTACAAATTCATTTCTCTCAATCGTCTTGCCAAGAATTTCGCCGGAGTTTGGATTTATTATTCCTTTGATTTCATTACCGTCAGCATCAAAAGCTTCTAGTGAAACAAATTGATTATGGTCTACCGAAATATTGGTAATTTCTGGATATTGTGTACTTAATCTCGGTAAAAATTGGTTCAGCGTTATTTCATTGAAGTTTGCAACGCGGTAAGGATTAGTGTTTTCATTAGCAGTATCAATCGCAAGTACCACTCCAGTTAAGGAAGCCGCAACTAAAACGACTGATGCCAAAATAGCCAGCACCAAATGCGCGTATCTCCAAATTGATGCTGTCATCTTTTATTTACTGAACTTTGTTTAGTTTTACGTATCTAATATATCCTTTACCTTCCGTTTTAGCCGAAATTCCCTCAGTTGTCATTGCGATTTCTACGTCTCTTACATTGTACATATCATCCTCAACCGCGGTTTCAAAACGAAGTTTATAGCCCTTATTTAATTTTGATTCATCAAGAGAAAAAGTGGTAATGCTTCTATTTCCCGCTGCGATTGATGCGCCAGTCATTGCACTTAAATTTTCCTTCTTTTTACCTAGTTTTTTATTCCATTCCTTGAATCCATTGTACCATTGTTTATCAGGTCCCATTACGTATAAAGTCTTCTCATAATTCCCCTGCGCATCAATAAGAGAAACGACAACATAAGCTTCTAATCCATCATAGTTAGTCATCTGAAGCATACATTTATATTTTGCCTCTTGTGCTGAAACTTCAAAATTTACTAAAAGTAGCAGAAAACCAACTATTATTAATTTTACATTATTTTTCATATTGTTATATTTAATTAAAAGGATCTTTTGAATGGAAATCATCAAAAACAACCTCTGCTTACTTTATTTTAAAAATTCTAAAGACACTTTATTCGCGATTAGCGATTCGTTTTCCTGTGCTAAATCGTAAGTCGTTTCGTCAAATTCAGTTTTGACATTTTTTCTAGCTCCATTTGCGACTAAATATTTTAAAATTGTATCGTCTTTTGCCATTAGAGCTGCTTTATGCAAAGCGGTCATGCCTTCTTTGTTTTTTGCATTAATATCTGTCCCTACTTTTTCTATTGTCCTTAAAAGATTTACGTCATTTTTAGCTACGGCTAAATGATACAAAGTGTTCCCGTCTTCTTGTGCGGCTGCAAAATTTAAGCCCGCTTTCTGCAACAAATTAAATTTATGCTGAAACTCCTCTTTTTGTTCATTTTTTTCCGATTCTGTTTTGTAAGATTGAATCCAGTGATACGCTATATTATTTCCGTCCTTATCAATTATCGTTGCTTTTGCGTCATTTTTTAACAAAAACTCAACCATTTCCGAAGAACCATTTTCAACTGCGAAACTTAATGCTGAAAGACCTTTTATATTAGTAGTGTTCACATCTTTAACCTTAGAAATGAATGTTTTTACTAAATTAATATTACCGCGAGTAGCGTTCATCAAAACAGAATTACCGGCTTTATCCTGTTGGTTCACATCTACATTTTTTGATAAAAAATAAGCGACAATTTCTTCCTGATTTTGCTTTTTAAGCAAATTGTGCAACACATTCTCGCCGTTATCACCAAGAGAATTTGGATTGATACCTAAATTTTCAACAAGGTATTTATACCCTTCCAGTGTAACAGCAGAAGATCTCGTGCCTTGTGAAGCGACAATCAAGGCTCTTCCGTCAAATTTGATTCCCTTTTTATGTAGCTTTTGCAAAAGCGAAACATCTCCTGTCTTTGCGGCATAATTAAAAGCCGTATTTCCCAAGTCGTCCTTGTCGTTCAGGGAAAGTCCTTTCTTAGAAAGATAATCAGTTAATTTTAAGTCTGCATCGTTGGAAATGGCAAGAAGAAGCAAGTTTGCTCCGTTTTTGTACTTTTGTTTTGGATTGGTTCCGGCTTTGAAGAATAACTCATATAATGCAGGATTTACTTGCCCATTAGATGCGGCAAAAACTAGAGCTGTCGCGCCTTTATCGTCGGTTAGATTGATATCCGCACCATTTTCTAAAAGATATTTAACTAAATCTACATTGCCACGATAAGCAGCCCAGTGCAGATAAATTCTGCCGTCGTGGGTTAGTTTTTTTACGCTATTGCCTTCTTGTTCTATTAGAAATTTTATCGTATTTAAAGAAGCGTCATTGTTGATGGCAAGCGTTACAACATCAAAGTTATTCTTGTTTGCTTCAGAAGGACTATTTCCTTTTTTAATTTCCGCTTGAACGATGCTTAACTCTGGATTTTTTTTCCAAAAATCAGCATTCAATAAAGAATTTTGAGCATTTGATAATCCGGCTGTTAAGAGCATTGCGATAAACAATATTTTTTTCATTTTCTATTATTTGAGATACTATAATTCTCTTATTACTATTTAAAAATTCTTTGTAGTAAAACACCACACGTTCTACCATTAGTCGTTCGAGCTAAAAGTTCCTCGGTTTGCAAAATTTCGAGTAATAAATGATTTTGCTTTGATAACATTTATTGAAAACTTTTATTTTGTTTTTCAGAATGATCCTTTATGACCATGTGCTTCCACTTTTCCGAACTCCTTTTTATATCCTAAAGCAAAAATCTACTGTGACCGTTTTAATACATAACTAACGTAATTTTGTAAAACGCATTTGCAAATTTAAGTTTATTTAGACTATTTCCAAATAAAAATAATTTCAAAGTTAGATTTTCGAAGGGGATATTTTTAAAATACGACCACCACAAAACCAAAAACAATCAGATATTATTGATTAACAATCTCTTACAGAATTAAAGACAAGAGAATTTGCAGTTTAAAAATTAATAGCAAATATGAGACTTAACTAATACTGCCATTATTGTTTGCATATCTAAAGTTTAATTTAATAGATTTCGAGATAGTCAAAAAATATATTTTAGCTGGAAACAAGCAGATAAATATTCATCGGCATTTTGCGTTTAATTTAAATTGTGTTAATCAATAGGGGAGAATGGGAGAAGCGATGAATTAATTCGTTTGGGTAACGAATAGACTTTAGTTGCTATGGGAATTTTGAAAGGACTGCGGCTGCCATTTTCGAGCAAAATTAATAATTGGGTTAAATATTTTACACTTTTACATATTGGATTAAACATAATTAGATAAAAAAAATCAACAAGAATTCAGGGCTAGAAGTGATTATTTTTACAATCTATTTACTTTTAAAATGGCTAGGATCTACTAGTCCAAAATTTTTCAAATTTAACTTTCACAGCTATGAACTAGTAATCTACTATAGTGGCCTTTGATTTACAACTAATTGATTTATGTAAAACAGCTTGCACTAAACAATTTATTTTATAATATAAAAAGTAAAATTTTTTAAGTTGAAAAATGGTGTAACTTATACAACATAGCCTGATTTTATTGTATAGATTTGTCCAGTAGTGAGATATCATTTGTTTAAATTGTGAACTATACTTCATACTTTTTATAAGCAAGCTATTATTTGAAGTGTATCTCTAACAATCAACTTCGTCAAGGCTACTATTATGATAGTAGATAGATTTCTTACTAACATAAGTTCAAAATAATTCATATATGTTTCAACTAACTTACCATTCGAAAGCTGAACTTAATCTACTTAATACCGATTTAGAAAATATTTTAAAGGTGGCAACGTTCAATAACGAAATCCATAATGTAACAGGATGTCTGATTTATTACAAAGGAAACTTTATCCAAATTCTAGAAGGAGATAGGAAATCTGTTATTGAAACTTATAATACTGTAAAACGAGATTCCAGACATAATACCGTCCAACTACTATGGGATTGTGATGTTGCTAAAAGATATTTTGATGGATGGAATATGGCTTATTACAATCCGGATGCTAATGACGAAAAACAATTTGAAGCAAATTTACTACTTCTTTCAAGTTTATCAGAAAAGAACTCTAGCTCATTGATTAGTTTTTGGGCTACTGTTGCCAAAGTAGTAAATGGAAAGAATATTCTGTAATCATAACTGACAACTGTCTTACAATAGATTTACAAACGTTAAACCTTTTATAGATTAAAAGAAATTGATGTTGCATTTCCTCAAGTCGATATAGTAACTTGCGGCAAAAATTATTAAGAGATTTAACTTCACATAGAATAATATTTTTTAGTTCAATTGAGATTTAACTATTGAAAATTAAAACACTCAACTTTTAAAAGAGTATCGTATTTGAAGTTGTAATTATAAATTTACTCCTCACAAAAAAGCAATCTGTTTCTCTATTTTATATTTTAGATATCTGCTTTCTACAACTATTTGCAATTGCAATAGCTATGCAGCGACTTCACTATATTGCGAAAAAATCCTGAAAATTTATTAGTAAATTAGTTGTTATTAATCAACAAACTGAGTAGACTAATCAATTTTAAAAACGGCATTAGTAACGATAAATTATTAAGTTTTTTACTTACTGTAGCAAGCATAATATTTAAATAATGTCTTAATAGAAATATAAAGAGATCAAATATTATATTTGGAAGAGAATATCGCTTTACATGTATGTTTTTAGGATATGTATTTATTGTCGTTGAAATAACTGGATATTATGATTGTTAAAGGGTTGGATAATCAAACTTTATTTTTAGAAATCTGTAGATGGTTTTGTTGGAAATAATCATTTTTGTTTAGATCAAGTTTTTTACACTACTAAAATTTAAAACTATATAAATACTCTTATACGTCACAGAGCGTTTTAGTTATTAACGACTAATGCTAAAGTTTGCATTTTGTAGCAAATGCTATCGTAGCCAAATAGATGTAGCACCAAAAAATCTCCAATTCAGTACAGATTTTTAATTTTTGAAGTAATTTAAAAAATATAAGTCGATGAAAAAGAAGACTTTAATTTTAATTGGATTCGTACTAGTAAAATTTCTTTTGCAGTATTTAATATACAATCCGGGATATGACTTGCAACGTGATGAATATTTACACCTTGACCAGGCAAATCATCTAGCGTGGGGCTTTCAGTCCTTGCCACCCATGACATCTTGGATTTCATATTTAATCAAATTATTTGGCAATACTGTGTTTTTGGTTAAATTTTTTCCAGCAGCAATTGGTGCTCTAACTTTATTGGTAGTTTGGAAAACAATTGAAGAGTTGAAAGGAAATTTATTTGCATTAATATTGGGATCTACATGCATTTTATTTTCTGCTCTTTTGAGAATAAATTTTCTTTTTCAACCTAACTCATTAGATATTCTGTGTTGGACTACTTTTTATTTTGTTGTGATCAAATATATTAATTCCGAAAATGTAAAATGGCTCTTTATTGCTAGCATGGTCTTTGCCTTCGGATTTTTAAATAAGTACAACATTATCTTTTTGGTAGTCGGACTTATTCCTTCTGTTTTATTGAGCGAACAAAGAAGAGCTTTAGCAAAAAAAGAATTCTATTTTGCAGTAGTATTGGGACTATTGTTCATTTCACCAAATTTGTGGTGGCAGTACACGAATAATTTCCCCGTTTTTTATCACATGAAGGAATTAGCAGATACTCAATTAGTCAAGGTGGATCGTCTAGACTTTATAAAGGACCAATTTTTTTATTTCATAGGATCTGTGCCTGTTATAATAATGTCTCTCTATGCTCTTGTTTTTTACATACCTTTTAAAAAATTTAGACTCTTCTTCTGGACATTCGTATTTACACTACTCGTTTTTATTTATTTTAAAGCTAAAAGTTATTATTCCATTGGATTATACCCAGTCTATATTTCATTTGGCGCCACCTATCTAGGCGAAAAATTAATCAATAATTGGAGAAAATATTTAAAACCAGTTTTTATCGCTGTGCCAATTATATTTTACATTCTTTTATTCGATATAGTTTTTTCTGTAAAAGATCCCCATTATTATATCGCAAATAGAAAAAAATATCAAGAATTGGGATTGCTTCGATGGGAAGATGGAAAAGATCACTCCTTACCGCAGGATTTTGCAGATATGCTAGGTTGGAAAGAATTAGCTCGAAAGGTCGATGTAGCATACTCCGAGTTGCCAAATAAGGAACAAACCTTAATCTTGTGCGATAATTACGGGCAGGCAGGGGCAATCAACTATTATACACAAAATAAAAATATTCAGGCAGTTTCTTTTAACGCAGACTATATCAACTGGTTTAAGCTTGATCATAAAATTGAAAATCTAATTAGAGTTAAAGAGATTGAAAGTAGCAATTATGAATTAGCGGAAACAGCACCCCTATTTTTAAGTGCGTATGCTGCCGACTCAATAACAAATTCATTTGCCAGAGAATATAGAACAACAATTTTAGTCTTTAAAAAATCAAGAGTAAATCTGAATCAAAGACTTAAAATAGAATTAGAAAAGGAGAAAAACCACTACCAATTGGATTAAAAACATAATGTTAGATTACAAGAAGTAGAGATAGTGCCGAAGTTTTGAAAATCATTTAGTTTCAATATGATTTGTGAACATGAGAAAAAAAGATATTACTTTCGCATGTCGATTGGAGAGACATCCATCCATGTGCCGACCGGAAACTGTCAATTTTTACTTTTGTAAATAAAGTGAATCTGATAAAAGGTATTGAATGTTGATATCTGGGTAATTTCGAGGGCTTAGGCAACTGATCTTACTTTTAATTAAATTTAAAATTTTAGAATATTCCGCACAGTTTGTATTTTTGCACTATGAACGATAATTTTACAAATGAATTTTTTGGGATTGGTATATTAAACGGAAAAACGCCGGAAAATCTGGGAGTATTATGGCGTTCTGCTCAAAACCTTGGTGCAAGTTATATTTTTACAATTGGAAATCGCTACGCCAAACAAGCGTGCGATACTCACAATGCTGTGAAAGCAATGCCTTATTTCCATTATGAAAATTTTGACGATTTCTTCAAAAATCTACCAAAAGGCGCTCGCCTAGTTGGTGTAGAGTTGGATGAAAGAGCCGAAGATTTAGAAAATTTTGAGCATCCAAGGCGTTGTGTCTATTTGCTAGGTGCAGAAGACAACGGACTTTCTAACCAAGCGATTGAAAAATGCCATTTTCTTGTCAAGTTCAAATCTGAAAAAAGTTTAAATGTTTCTGTGGCGGGAAGTATTGTACTTTATGATAGAGGAATTAATAAGCCTAGATCTTAGTAAATTTTGCCGCTAGGTAGATAATTGGGATCTAAAAGGTTCGGCGATTTGAGCTTTTTTCACTTTACAGCTTTTCAAATCTCGGACATTAATTTTTTTCTAATTTGGAATTGAGATCTAAAGTTAATTTGGAGACGATATAAACTTTAAAACGGAAAAAGTTGATAGGCATATAGAAAATTAAAGCCTCAATCGTAAGATTGAGGCTTTAGGAAAAGTAAAAAATGTAATTTCAGAATTATTTTCTAGTAAAAACCGTTATGAAAGATGCAGGTACTCCTTCATCGTCCATATTAGCTTTAAGTTTCAATGTTGTTGCATTTAAAAGAACAACTTCTTGAGTATAAGTCTGACCGTCTATTACCATAGTGATTTTATTTCCGTTAAGAGTATAGGCGTCAGTACTAGTTTCGTCAAAACAACTTGCTCCAGAGAATGTATGATCAGCAATTGTACTTGTTGTAATCATCATATAATCTTTCGTACATCCTGGTGTGTGATCGTACGCGGTAAGAATTTCTTGTCCCATTGCAAAAACACCATCTTGTGCGTATTCCCATTTTCCAGCTAATTCTGCTTGTTTGTTATCGTCATCTTTACTACATGATGTTACTCCAAGCGCTACCATAGCTGCAAATAAAACTAATTTTTTCATTATAAATTTCGGTTAGGTTAGACGGCAAATATATTATTAATTAGGTAACTTCCAATTTAATTTCGAAATAATTTTAAGAAAATTTTAAGAAGATAGTAGGTTTTTTCGACATTATTTAAATAGGAGAATAAGTCCTTAATTTGTTCTTGCCAAAGATTTTTAAATTAAATATAAAAAATTTTCAACAGAATCTATGTTCTAACATTAAACGTAACAAATCGTAAAAAAATTGTAAAAAAATGAAACAAATTCAAAAAACATTAGGAGAGCAGAGAACAGAATACGCTAACGGAATATTTCTTGCAACTCCGCTTGCAGGATTATTAGCGTGGTTTATTATTGGAACAGCAGGATTGTTGTTAACAGTACAAGAAGCTATTTATGTACTATTTTTTGCAACTGGATCTATTGCGTATATAGGAATGTTTATATCAAAATATACAGGAGAAAATTTTTTGGACAAATCCAAACCTAAAAATGAATTTGACAAATTATTTTTTATGACCGTTGGGCAAGCAATACTAGTCTATTCAATTGCAATACCATTCTTTATTTTAGATTACAGTTCATTGCCTCTAACTGTGGGGATTTTGACAGGACTGATGTGGCTCCCATTTTCGTGGATTATCAACCATTGGATTGGAATCTTTCACTCGCTAACAAGAACATTTTTTGTTGTTTTACTTTGGTATTTATTGCCAGAATATCGATTTGTGGCCATACCGTTTGCCATCGTAATAATTTATATTGTAACTATACTAGTGTTGCAAAATAGGAAAAAAGTTGAATTTAACTAAATCAACAATTTCATTATTTAAATTGACATCATTATTTTCAGGCTAGTAGGTTTTCAGTTATTTTATAAGAAAAAAGAATATTCATATTGCAGCATTTGCCGTAGTGATACAATAGTGATTAAAGTGGTAAAAGATCTAATTTTAAGATATGTTTGTTAGTTGAAATTATTTCTAACACACTTTTAAAGCTATAACATAAAAAAGCCTGACTCTTGCGAATCAGGCTTTTATATCAAATATAAATATTTTCAATTCAATTTAAAATATTTCTAATTGTAATTAAGTAATTACAACAACACTATTTTACAGACATCAACTTTCCAGTTGCAACATTTCCGTGTTCTCCAACAATTTTATAGAAATACAGTCCAGCAGGAACATTTACTTCCATTGTAGTTTCAGTTTGTGTTAGCGTTTTCTTCATAATTTGCGATCCTGTTTCTGAATATAAAAACATTTCGTAATTTCCGCTTTCTTTCATAGATACAGATAAAGTATTTGAAAAAGGATTTGGATATAAAGTTACAAGTTGTTTCGTGATTTGATTTGTCAGCAATCCTAAGCTATTGCAAGCAGGTGTCATCGCTGCCGTAACTGTCGCGGTCGTAACTGCTCCATTAGTTGTAAGTGCGCGACCTTGCAAATTAACACCAGTATATAGATGTACGGCGCCATTATTACCGACAATAGTTCCTTTGAATTTTGTATAATCGTTAATGATTGTCTTACCGTCAATTTTCCAAAATACGTTTTTCGCTTGCGCACCATTTATTAATTCAACTTCTGCATAAGTACTAGTTGAAAAGGCACCGCTAATTTTAAAAACAAATACTGCGTTAGAATTTCCTTGGGCATTTAATGTCATTTTGTTAGTTAGTACAGTTGCACCGTCCAATAAATAAGTGTGCGGAGTAAGCACTAAATTCTGTCCCACTTGAGTTGGAAAAAGTAATTGGATATCAGTAGGTAGTGTATTTAGATATTGGTATACAACTCCAAGATCTTGTGCACATTGGGAAGTTGAAGTATCTGGAATTAAGTGAATTGTTCCAGTCACATTTGCGGCTAGAAAGCCAGTTGTCGTTCCAACATTCGTACCAACGTCGCCCGTTATAGTTGTTACACCTGTGTTATTTGCTTGTCCATTTCCTGAGAAAATAGTGTAACAGGCAACTGATAAAAGCGCCGGGGCTACAGGACCTGAAAGTACCGCACTACCACATCCTAGCGGTAATCTAACGGTTCCTCCGTGAATTGTAACTGCACCAGTTGTCGATAAAGCACGACCTTCAATCTCAGTACCTGTATTTAAGATAATTGCTGCATTATTTGCAATCACATTACCCTTAATTTTGGTATTAGTTGCCAAATCAACAAGTCCTTCAACTTTCCAGAATACATTACACGCTACTGCGCCATTGGTAAGAACCACTTGAGATGCAGCAGCAGACGAAAATGCACCAGTTATTTTAAATATAAATACGGCATTTGGATTTCCTTGACCATTCAAAGTCAAAATTCCATTTAAAGTGGCAGGAGCAGAAATATTATAGATGCCTGCATTTAATGTTTGTCCTGCTCCTAATAATGGTGCGATAGAAGCAGTTGGTGTAGCGGCATTCAGCAGATTATAGGCAATGATTAATGATGCCTTTGCCGCAGCACTACTGCCGTTTTGATCGTGCATCACTCCATCAACATTTCCAAATGCGGTACTAGAACCGTTTTGAGTTCCCACATTTCCTGTTATATGCGAAGAACCTGTATTGCTAACCGCGCCATTAGACGAGAATAATGCAAAAGATTCCGCCGCTCCTAAGCTTGGAGCCTGTGCGTGAGCAGATGTAGAAAAAATAAGTGCAGCTACGAAAGAGGCTGCGTAAAGTAAGTTTATTTTCATTATTTAAAATGGGTGTATCTGTCGAAACTATTTTCAACGTGGTGAAGGTGATGTAGAATTGGCGTTATTGGTGCAAATCTTTTAATAATAATTTATTATGTCACTACACACTATACCCTAAAGAACTTACAAATGAGTGATTAGCAGAAGTTGAAGAAATATTGAAGCTTTTTATCTGTAAGACTATTCTCTTTATTTTATTTAATATAGTACTCGTGCACCTAAATTCTAAAAAGCGTACCTATATCGAATCTGGTTTTTAATTTAGATCTGAATTATCCTCATACTTATGCTAAAGTATTTTTTTTAATTCTTATGTGTATTTTTAAGTTTGCACTCCAAACCAAGTAATACTATTAATTTTGACTCTTCTTGGCCTTAATTGTCTATGTTATTTTACATTTTAATAGAGCATAGTCTTCAGAAATCTTTTCTTTCGAAAGAAGTTTTTCGTTTTAAGATCCATTTTAAACCTAGCTTTTTACTTTCACAAACCTTACGATTTAAAAATTGAAATATATGGTAATACTAGAGATAATCTTTTGTTTGTAGTTTTCTGTTTACTTTATAGTGCTAAAGTAGCTTTCGATTTGTAGAATTTAGAAATTTACTGGAATAGGTAATAGAGTGTGTCCCAATTGCACCTTTATTTTAAATGTATGAAATCTCAAGCAGCCTTGCATTTTTTTTAAATATATGTATCAAAAATTTCTAGTTATTCGCAGTAGCGGAGAATTTTACTATTTCTACCACATTGCAGCTTTTCTAAAAACCCCTAAAAAAAATGGCAGAAATTATCTGCCATTTTTAACTAAAATCTAATTACCAATTTTAATTTCAATCCTATAATTTATGATTGCAATCTTAAATTAGTATTTTTTCAAAGCATAATTGTCAGAAAGGATCTGCAGTTTCATTCCTTCAAAAGCCTTTTTGAAATGTAATTTACTACAACACCTATTTACTCCCAGACTTTCCATGAGAACTGTCTTTGTTATCATCAGATTTTCCAGTCGATTTTCCATCTGAATGACTTTTTGCGTCATGAGTTTTGTCGGTAGATTTTGCATCGGAATGA
>CBDUDY010000023.1:0-21140 GCA_965366055.1 uncultured bacterium | reverse complement strand
ACATTATGTTTAAAAAAAAGCACTTCGAAAGAGGTGCTTTTTTGGTTATAAGCAATTTCTATAGAAATGTTATTTTAGATAATTTTAAAGTATAATTATCGACCTCCATAAATTGAATTTAAGGGAAGTTCTAATATTTTTGAACTCTATTTATGTTGCAAACTCTTTGGTTTAATTGTCGGTCTTTATTTGAAGTTTGTAGGCTCAAATTTTAGTTTAACGGCTTGTTAACAGCCCATTTTTCAAAATGTTAGTATCTTTAATTTATAACCTAATAAAAAAACTAAATTATGTCTACAAAAGGAACAAACGTTGCAATAGCATTAGTAGCAGGAATCGCAATCGGAGCAGGAATTGGAATATTGATGGCTCCCGAAAAAGGATCAAAAACTAGAAAGAAAATTAAAGGTGGATATTGTGACGCAACAGGCGAGCTAAAATCAAAATATAAAGATCTAAAAAAGAAAGTTTCAAAAGTTGACGTTGAAGGAACTTACGATGATCTAGTAGATAATTTAAGTAGCAAATCAGAAGATGTGGTTTCTTTCTTAGAAAATAAATTAGCATCACTTAAAAAACAAGTTGCTAAATACTAATTTCAACTTATACAAAATAAAAAAAGAGGCATAACGCCTCTTTTTTTTTGCTAAAGAATTACAATCTATTTTGTTCTTCTTCATTCTCTTCGTCAAGATCCGTTTGATCCTTTAGATGTTTGTAATCATCAGAAGGTTTAAAATCTTCTTTCTTTTTGCGTTCTTTTATATTACCACGTTTCATCGCTTCACCAATTTGGTTTGAAGCAGAGAAGGAGGCAACCATATTATTTAACATTTCACTTCCCGCTTGTGGCGAATTTGGAAGTAGAATCAGGTTCGAATTACTATCAGCTCCAATAGCTTGCAAGGTGTCATAGTGCTGTGTTACAACAATAAGTGCCGAAGCTTCTTGAGAATTAATACCAACTTTGTTCAAAACATCAACACTTTCTACAAGTCCGCGAGCAATTTCACGTCTTTGATCGGCAATACCTTGTCCTTGAAGTCTCTTACTTTCAGCCTCAGCTTTTGCTTTTGCAACAATTCTAATACGTGAACTTTCAGCTTCAAATTCTGCAGCAGTTTTTTCTCTATCCGCAGCATTAATTCTGTTCATCGCATTTTTTACCTGAATATCTGGATCGATATCTGTAACTAGAGTGTTGATAATATCGTATCCGTAAGTTGTCATTGCTTCGTTCAATTCACGTTTTACCGCGATGGCAATATCATCTTTTCTTTCAAAAACATCATCCAATTTAAGTTTCGGAACTTCGGCACGTACAACGTCAAAAACGTAGGCAGTAATCTGATCGTGAGGATATTCCAATCTGTAAAAAGCATCGTAAACTTTGTCTTTGATCACCATAAACTGTACAGAAACTTTAAGTTTCACAAAAACGTTGTCTTTCGTTTTAGTTTCGATAATTACGTCAAGTTGCGTAATTTTTAGATTAATTCTTCCAGCAATTTTATCAATTATTGGAATCTTTAATTGAAGACCAGAATGTCGTATTGACTGAAATTTTCCAAAACGTTCCACGATTGCAGATGTCTGTTGCTTAACCGTAAAAAACGAAGAAAATAGAATGACTAATCCTAAAACAAGGATAATCACAAAGGGAATATTAACCATAATTTTGTTTGTTTTATAATGAGCGTTAAAATACAAAAAATAGAATTGGTAATTTGAAAGTTTCGGATATAAAAAAACTCCTGAGATTATCAGGAGTTTTGTATTTAAGAAATTGAAATTCTAGTTTAAAATTTCGATTGCTTTTTCAATTCTTTTGATCGTTTCATCTTTTCCGATGATTTCGATAATATCAAATAAGTGTGGTCCTTTTAAAGCTCCAACTAAACTTAATCTAAGTGGCTGCATAATTTTTCCCATTCCAATTTCATTCTCAGTCATCCAATTTTTTACAATTGTTTCAATATTGACAGAAGTGAAATCTTCTATATTCGAAAGTACTTCAGCTGTTCTTCGCATTAATTCTGGAGTTTCTTCTTTCCAGTTTTTCGAAGCTTTTGCATCGTATTCTGTTGGCGCTTGAAAAAAGAAATCTCCAAGTTCCCAAAATTCAGAAACAAAATTCGCACGCTCTTTTATCAATCCAACGATTCTTGTCAATGTTGTATAATCAACCGCAATTCCTTTTTCGTACAAAATAGGAGCGAAGGCTTTTGCAAGTTCTTCGTCGTCTTTGTTGATTAAATATTGGTGGTTAAACCATTTATTTTTTTCTGGGTCAAATTTAGCTCCAGCTTTATTTACTCTAGCAAGATCAAAACTTTCTACCAATTCTTCAAGGGTGTATAATTCTTTGTCCGTTCCGTCATTCCAACCCAAAAGTGCTAGAAAGTTGATAACTGTTTCAGGAAAAAATCCTTTTTCTCTATATCCAGAAGAAATTCCTTCTTCAGTTTTCCATTCTAGCGGAAATACTGGAAAACCAAGTTTGTCTCCGTCTCTTTTTGAAAGTTTTCCGTTTCCTACAGGTTTCAAAATCAAGGGCAGGTGTGCAAATTCTGGACAATCCCAACCAAAAGCTTCGTACAACATTACGTGCAATGGCATAGAAGGAAGCCACTCTTCACCACGAATTACGTGAGACGTTAACATCAAATGGTCATCAACAATATTTGCCAAATGGTATGTTGGCATTCCGTCGCTTTTAAATAAAACTTTATCGTCAAGAAGATTTGTATCAAATTTTATGCTTCCGCGAATAAGATCAGTAAGTTCAATTATTCTATCTGTTGGAGTTTTAAATCGAATCACATAATCCTCTCCAGAATCAATTCTAGATTTTATTTCTTCTGAAGTCAAAAGGAGGGAAGTATCCAACTTTTCACGAACGGTATGATTGTAAATAAAATTTCCACCATCAGCTTCGGTAGATTTTCTAGCTTCGTCAAGTGCTTCAGAAGTATCAAAAGCGTAGTACGCATTTCCAGATTCTATCAACTGATCAGCATATTTTTTATACAAGTCTTTTCGTTCGCTCTGACGATATGGACCAAATTTCTCATTATGATTGATGGTCTCATCAGGAAAAATTCCCAACCATTCCAAAGCTTCCATAATGTACTGTTCAGCACCTTCTACATATCTTTTTTGGTCAGTATCTTCAATTCTGATATAGAAAGTTCCACCATTTTTTTTGGCAAACAAATAGTTGAATAAGGCAGTACGAACTCCGCCAATATGTAAAGGTCCAGTTGGACTTGGTGCAAAACGCACTCGAACTTCTTGAAACATCGTATAAAATTTTAAGGTGCAAAGATACTCTTTTGAAATTTGCATTTTAAATGGAAACATTCGCAATTTTTCAGAAATATTTTTAACATTTCAAGATTCAGATAAAATTGTACATTTATCGGTTATATACTTCTCTAATTCAAAGTGGTGAACAACAAAGAAATAATTTACGAAAAACTCCAAGCCTTCATCCGGCGATTCTATGCAAATGAACTCATAAAGGGTTGTATTTTCTTTGTCGGACTAGGATTGCTATATTTTCTCTTTACAGTTTTTATCGAATATTTTTTATGGCTTTCGCCAAATGGCCGAAAAGCATTGTTCATTATTTTCGTATTATTTGAAATAATTTTGCTCGGTAGATATATTCTATATCCTATCTCGAAACTTATAAATTTACAGAAAGGACTAAACTTTGAACAAGCCTCACTCATTATCGGGAAACATTTTTCTGAAGTAAGTGATAAATTGACCAATTTCTTGCAACTGTCTAAAGATGAAAATCAGTCGGAATTATTGCTGGCTTCAATCGATCAAAAAGCAGATTCTCTAAAATTTGTACCTTTCGGAAAAGCGGTAGATTTCAAAAAGAATATCAAATTTCTTCCCGTTGCGATTATTCCAGTCTTGATTATTTTGCTTTTAATATTTTCGAATAATCTGCAAGTACTTTCTCAAAGTTACCATCGAGTTGTAAATTATAATGAGCAGTTTATTCCGCCGGCACCTTTTAGCTTTGTAATTGAAAATTCGAAATTGCAGACCGAGCAAGGAAAAGATTTTGTACTTCAAATTCGTACCGAAGGTAAAGTTGTTCCAGAGAAAGTAAATATTCAGATTGCCGATGAGCAGTATCTTTTGCAAAGCGATTCACTTGGAAGTTTTAGTTATAAATTTTCGAAACCATTGGATAATGTGAATTTCAAATTGGTTGCCAATCAAGTTGAATCTAAGAATATGTCACTTGATGTTATCAAAGTTCCCTCAATTGAAGAGATAGAATTGAGGTTGATTTTTCCGGCGTACTTAAACAGAAATAGTGAAACTATAAAAGGAACTGCAAATGCAACAGTTCCCGAAGGCACAACAGTAGAGTGGAAGTTAGCAACTCAGTCTACCGAAAATGTTAGTTATAAAGATGGTATTTCAAAAGTATCATTTGCTAAATCAGGGAATAATTTCGGCTTCAAAAAGAGCTTTTCGAATTCTACCGAATATCAAATTCTAACCGGAAACAGCAAAGTTTCGAATTACGAAACTTTAGATTATTCGATCGCCGTTGTCAAAGATCAGTTTCCTACAATCAATGTCGAAAATCTTCCAGATTCAATAAAGTCAGAGAAGAAGTATTTAGTTGGTCAGATTGCAGATGATTATGGTCTGCATAAATTAGAAATTGTCTTTTATACCAAAGACAATCCGCAGACTCAAAAACGTGCTTCGATTGCGATTAAAGGAAAACAGTTTGATCAATTCGTATTTTCATTTCCATCGAATCTTCCTGTTGAACTTGGAAAAGATTACGAATACTTTTTTGAAGTACGGGATAATGACGCGATGCATAATTATAAAGCGACTAGATCGGTTGTTTTCTCTAGCCGAGTTTTAAGCGATAATGAGAAAAAAACCCAATTGCTAGAAGAGCAAAATTCGAATATAAATTCGATGTCGCAATCTATAAAAGAACAAGACAAACAATTTTCTGAACTTGATAAACTTCAAAAGGAGCAGAAGGAGAAATCTAGTTTAGAATATAAAGATCAGAAAAAGATTGATGATTTTGTGGAGCGTCAGAAACGTCAAGACGAAATGATGAAGGAATTCTCAGAGAAGATGGCCAAGAATCTTGACAATATTAACAAGGATAAAAAAGATGACGTTCAAGAAGAGCTTCAGAAGAGATTTGAAAAAGTAGCTGAGGAACTAGAAAAGAACAAAAAACTTTTGGACGAACTAAATCAACTTAAAGATAAAATCCAGAACGAACGTTTGTTCGAGAAAATGGAACAGTTCAAAAAACAATCAAAAGATCAGACAAAAACGCTTGAGCAATTGGTTGAACTGACTAAGAAATACTATGTAGAGAAAAAAGCAGAGCAAATTGCGGATAATTTAAAAAAGCTAGCTGAAAAACAAGACAAACTTGCTGACAAACAGGATGATAAGTCGCTTTCTGAACAGAAAGATATCAATAAAGAGTTTGAAGATCTAAAAAAGGAATTAGATCAGTTAGAAAAAGACAATAAGGATTTAAAAACTCCTATGGATTTGGATAATGATCCTAAAAAAGAAGAGGAGATTTCAAAAGATCTGAAAGATGCTGAAGAAAATTTAGATAAGAAAACTCCAGCAAAGGCAAAACCGAAACAGAAAAGTGCAGCGAAGAAGATGATGGAAATGGGTCAGAAGATGTCATCATCTTTGGAGATGGATGCCAAAGAGCAGATGGAGGAAGATGTGAAAATGCTTCGTCAGATTTTGGACAATCTTGTTGCATTCTCATTTTCGCAAGAAGGATTGATGAAGCAGTTTAGAGCATTGAATCCTGCTGCGCCATCTTTCAATAAACACTTGAAACAACAACAAACTTTAAAACAGCAATTCAGACATATTGATGATTCGCTATTTGCGATGTCGATGCGTAATCCAAAAATTGCCGAGCAAGTAACCAAGGAAGTTGGAGATGTTCACTACTATTTAGACAAATCAATTGGTTCGATTGTTGAGGGACAAATTCCCCAAGGAAATAGTCAGCAACAATATACGGTTACACACGCAAATACTTTGGCGAATATGCTTTCGGATATTTTAAATAATATGCAAATGTCGCTTTCTGGTAGTGGAAAAGGAAAGCCGAGCAAAGGAAAAGGTGATGGTGGACAACTTCCCGATATCATCAAAAAACAAGAAGGCCTTGGCGAAAAGATGAAAGGTGAAAAGGGTAAAAAGGGTGAAGGCTCAAAACCTGGTGAAGGAAAAAAACCTGGTGAATCGGGTATGCCTCAATCTGGCGGTGGCGGACAAGGCGGAGATGGAGAAGGAGATGCTGAGAAGATTATGGAAATTTATAAAGAGCAAGTTCAGTTAAGAGAGCAGCTTCAGAATGAATTAATCAAGAATGGAATGGGTGGAAATGGCCAAGCGGTTCAGCAGATGAAACAGCTAGAAAAGCAATTACTCGACAAAGGCTTTACAGATGAAACCGTTCAAAGGGCGATGAATATCAAATACGAATTACTAAAGCTTGAAAAGGCGATGCGTACTCAAGGTGAGGAAAGCAAAAGACAAGCGGAAAGTAGTGGCAAAGATTTCAACAATTCGGCGAAAGCCTTACCTGAGGAAATTCTTAAATATTTAAATAGTATCGAAATTTTAAATAGACAAAGCTTACCTTTGCGCCCTAATTTTAGTACTAAGGTACAGCAATACTTCAAAAGCAATGATTAGTTACAACTACGAAAGCGATTTTACATTAGGAAATGAGGAGCAATATTCTCAATGGTTAAGCGCTGTTATTGAAAGCGAGAACAAGGGTGAAGGTGAGATAAACTATATATTTTGTGATGATGAGTATCTTCACAAGATTAATTTGGAATACTTACAGCATGATGATCTAACTGATATTATCAGTTTTGACTATTGTGTAGGCAACGAAATAAACGGAGATATTTTTATTTCTGTAGAGCGTGTTGCTGAAAACGCCAAGGAATATGAAGTTGCATTAGAGACCGAACTACTTAGAGTTATGGCTCACGGTATTCTGCATTACTGTGGATACAAAGACAAAAGCGAAGAGGATGCGACTCTGATGAGAAGCAAGGAAGAGGAGAAGATGAAGATGTTTGCTACTAATTGAAAACTGTTCCACGTGGAACAATTGATTTATGTTTAAAGATATATATGATGTTATAGTGGTTGGAGCTGGCCACGCCGGATCGGAAGCCGCCGCTGCAGCTGCAAATTTGGGTTCAAAAACCTTATTGGTTACAATGAGCCTTCAGAATATTGCGCAGATGTCCTGCAATCCTGCTATGGGAGGAATTGCCAAAGGACAGATTGTTCGTGAGATTGATGCCCTTGGTGGATACTCAGGAATCGTTTCGGACAATACTGCAATACAGTTTAAAATGCTCAACAAATCCAAAGGACCTGCAATGTGGTCTCCAAGAGTTCAAAGCGACAGAATGCGTTTTGCAGAAGAATGGAGATTAATGCTAGAAGGAACTCCGAACTTGGATTTCTATCAAGAGATGGTAAAAGGTTTGATTATCGAGAACGGAAAAGTTCTGGGAATTCGGACTTCACTAGGATTAGAAATTCGTTCGAAAACGGTAATTCTAACCAATGGAACTTTCTTAAATGGATTAATTCATATTGGCGAAAAGCAATTTGGTGGAGGTAGAGCTGGCGAAAGTGCCGCTTACGGAATTACCGAAGATCTTGTTCAAGCAGGTTTTGAAGCCGGAAGAATGAAGACCGGAACGCCTCCGAGAGTGGATGGAAGATCGTTGGATTATTCTAAAATGAATGAAGAAAAGGGTGATGATGTGCCTTCTAAATTTTCGTATTTGGATACAACAAAACCGCTAGTTCATCAGAGATCTTGTCATATGAGTTATACTTCTTTGGAAGTTCATAATATTTTGAGAGAAGGTTTTGATAGATCACCGATGTTTAATGGACGTATCAAAAGCTTAGGTCCGAGATATTGCCCTTCAATAGAGGACAAGATTAATCGCTTTGCAGATAAAGAAAGACATCAATTATTTGTGGAGCCAGAAGGTTGGAACACTTGTGAAGTTTACGTAAATGGTTTCTCTACATCTTTGCCAGAAGATATTCAGTTTAAAGCGTTGCGATCTGTTGCAGGTTTTGAAAACGTGAAATTCTTTAGACCAGGATATGCAATCGAATATGATTATTTTCCACCAACACAATTGAGACATACTCTTGAAACAAAACTTGTAGAAGGACTTTATTTTGCTGGACAGATAAACGGGACAACCGGATATGAAGAAGCAGCATCTCAAGGATTGATGGCTGGAATAAATGCACATTTAAAAATCAACGAAAAAGATCCGTTTATCTTGAAGAGAGATGAGGCTTATATTGGAGTTTTAATTGATGATTTAATTACAAAGGGAACTGAAGAGCCTTATAGAATGTTTACTTCTCGCGCTGAATATCGCACGCTATTACGTCAAGATAATGCCGATTTTAGATTAACTCCAATGTCACACGCAATCGGATTAGCTTCTGAAAAACGTTTGAGAAGAATGGAAGTTAAGAAAAAAGCATCATTTGAAATGGTCGATTTTTTCAAAGAAACTTCGGTGACGCATCAAGAAGCGAATGTAGTTTTGGCAGAAAAGGAAACTGCTTTAATTACACAATCTGACAAAATGTTCAAAGTTTTTTCTAGACCGCAGATTGATATGCAGGATATGATGAAGTTTGAAAAGGTCAAAGAATATATTGCCACTCACGATTTGGATACTGAAATTCTAGAACAAGCAGAAGTGCAAGTAAAATATTCAGGCTATATTGATAAAGAAAGAAACAATGCCGATAAGCTTCACAGGTTAGAAGATGTGAAGATTCCAGAAGACTTTGATTATGATAAAATCAAATCACTTTCTTATGAAGCAAAAGAGAAATTCAAAAAGATTCGGCCAGTTACGATATCTCAAGCGTCAAGAATAAGTGGAGTTTCGCCGAGTGATATTTCCGTGCTTTTGATTTTCATGGGAAGATAAAAAATTGTTTCACGTGGAACTTTGGCGCAAAGCCTTACTATAGCTAAGAAGTTACAATTTAATAGAAAATATATAAAATTGGCAGAGAAGAAATTATTCGTAGAAGTTAAAGATCATTCAGTTTCTAAAGAAAGTTTTAGATTGTATCACGATGAGGAATTGGACTTGCTGATTACAGAACCAAAACCTTCTGTTGAAACTTTGGGTAGTTATTATCAGAGTGAGGATTACATTTCACACACCGATTCAAAACGCACAGCTTTTGAAAAAGTATATCATTTGGTAAAGTCTTTTTCTATTAATCAGAAATTAGCCTTCCTTGAAAAGATGCATCCTTCAAAAGGAACATTACTTGACATTGGTGCAGGGACTGGAGAATTTTTGGCGAAAGCAAGCAAGAAGGATTGGAAAGTTTTAGGCTACGAGCCAGATCTAGCCGCACGAAATATTGCGATTGGAAAAGGAATTAAATTATCAGATTCTTTGTCAGAGATAGAAAGTAATTCTGTTGATGTTATTACGATGTGGCATGTTCTTGAACACGTCTATGATTATGACGAGCAGATTGTAGAATTAAAAAGAATCTTAAAAGAGAATGGAGTAATAGTAGTTGCTGTTCCCAACTTTAGATCCTACGATGCGAATCACTATAAAAAATCATGGGCTGCATTTGATGCTCCACGACATTTGTGGCACTTTTCAAAAACATCAATCAAGAAGATTTTCGGAAATCATGGAATTGAATTGATAGATATTCGTCCAATGTATTTTGATTCGTTTTATGTTAGTTTACTTTCGGAAAAGTACAAAAATGGAAAAATGAATGTTTTAAAGGCAATTGGAGTTGGACTTCTCTCAAATATCAAAGGAATGAAGTCTGGTGAATATTCGTCCCACATTTATGTGCTGAAAATTCGAAATAATTAATTTAAAGCGATTTCCAAGGCTTTTAAAGGTTCAAATGTGTTCTGATATCAAAATTTTGAGATTTAAGGAGAAATAACGGTTTAAATAAGTCGTTTTTTTCTAAGTTTTGACAAAGAATTTGAAATTAGAAGTCCAAAATTAAAAGTTCGATTAAAATAAATATAATTCGGGAAATAGAAATAATTATTACTTTTACACAAAATTTAAAAAAATGAAAAAAGGATTTGCATTATTTGTTTTGGCTTTGACAGTTATGTCTTGCAATCAGAATAACGAAGTTAAAGAAGTGAAAACTGCTTATATCGATACTTCAAAATTATTACAAGAATATACTGAGTCTAAAGATATCGAAGCGAAGTACAAAGCGAAATCTCAGGAAATGGGAAAAGAGCTAGATGCAGAAGTAGCAAGATTTAAAAACGAAGCTCAAAATTTTCAAAAGAATGCACAAGCAAACGGTCAAGCTTGGGCGCAGCAAAAAGGAGCAGAGCTTCAAAAAAGAGAGCAACAACTTACATATGCTCAGCAAGCAATGTTACAGCAATTGCAACAAGAAAGCGGGAAAGAAATGGATAGCCTTGTAGTAAATGTTCGTAAATTCATCAAATCTTACGGGAAAGAAAAAGGATATGCATATATCTACGGTACAGGAGAAGCTGCTACAGTATTGTATGCTGAGGATAAATACGATATTACTGAGGAAGTAGTTAAACTTCTAAATGACAAATACAAAAAAGCTGAACCTGCAAAAGTTGAAGAAGCTAAAACTGATGATTCTAAAGTAGAAGCAAAAAAATAATTCGATCATTTTCGATATAAAACCTTCAGCCTTAAAAAGTTGAAGGTTTTTTTATTATATTTAGTTTATATATCTACCATTATTTTATACGCCATATGCCTGATTTTGCGCCTTCTGCTGAATATGTTTTAAAATTTATCAATCAAACCAATCGATCAATCTTTTTGACCGGAAAGGCTGGTACTGGAAAGACTACGCTTTTGCGCGAAATTATAAAAACTACCCATAAAAATGCGATGGTTGTGGCGCCTACAGGAATTGCCGCACTTAATGCGGGAGGTGTAACAATACATTCTCTATTTCAGTTGCCATTGGGAGGATTTATTCCGGTGCAAGACGAAATTGCTTCGGTATCAGATTATGTGAAGTTTGAATCTAGAGATAGTTTGAGAAAGCATTTCTTCAAAATGAATAAAAGTAGACGATCTCTTTTTAGAAATTTAGAGCTTTTGATTATTGATGAAGTGAGTATGCTCCGCGCGGATCTTTTGGATGCAATGGATTTTGTGTTGCAATCAATTCGAAAAAATTCGCAAGTATTTGGCGGTGTTCAAGTTTTATTTATTGGTGATCTTTTGCAATTGCCTCCAGTTGTAAAAAACCAGGAGTGGGATGTACTTCGAAAATACTATACAGGTAAATTCTTTTTCCATGCACATGCTGTTCAGAAATATCCGCCACTTTATATTGAGCTGACTAAAATTTACAGACAATCTGACGATACATTTATTTCGATTTTGAATAATCTTCGAAATAATACCATTACTACTGATGATCTCAAATGTCTGAATCAATTTATAAATAAAGACTTTGATATAAAATCGAATAAAGGATATATCACGCTAACCACACATAATGCAAAAGCAGATAATTTAAATTCAGAATCCTTATCTGAATTATCGGCAAAAAAACATATTTACCCCGCTGAGATTACTGGCGATTTCCCTGAAAAGATTTTCCCAATTGAGCAAAACTTAGAGTTGAAAGTTGGCGCACAAGTGATGTTTGTCAAGAATGATTTATCTCCAGAGAAACGGTTCTTCAACGGAAAAACGGGAATTGTAAAATTCTTGAATGATAGCGAAATGCTAATTGAATTTCCCGAAGAAGGAAGGTCAATAGAAGTGGAGAAGTACGAGTGGAAGAATATTCGCTACAGCGTAAATGAGAGTAGCAAAGAGATTGAAGAGGAATTGCTAGGGACTTTTGTACAATATCCTGTAAAGCTGGCCTGGGCAATTACGGTGCATAAGAGTCAGGGATTAACTTTTGACAAAGCTGTGCTTGATGTTTCGGACGTTTTTATGCCCGGACAAGCATATGTTGCTCTTTCTCGTTTAAGGTCTTTAAATGGGCTTGTTTTGCTTTCTGAGCTTAGAATGAACGGTATTTCCAATGATCTCGATGTGATGAAGTATGCAGAGCATAAAACGGACGAAAATTCTCTGGAGAACGTCTTACAATCAGAAACCATGACATTTGTGCATCAATTTATGATGCAAGCCTTTAATTTTAAACAACTTGGGCAGGAATGGCGCAATCATGTTTACAGTTACAAGCAAGATTCAGAAAGGTCAGAGAAGTCCAAACATCATATTTGGGCGAAGACGCAGTTGGATAGTATCGATAAAATTTTGGATGCCTCCGAAAAATTTCAAACGCAGTTAAATCGTTTATTTCTGTCGGCCGAAGCTGACGTTCCTTTTATCGCTGGCCGAATTGAAGCAGCTTTTGGATACTTTTTTGCTCCGATGGATGCGATTGTTTATAATTTACTTTATAAAATTCAGCAAGTAAAAAATGTCAAGAAAGTAAAGGCATTTTATGATGAGTTGGCTGTTCTAGAAGAAATGCAAACAAAGAGTGTATTGCAATTGTTTCGAGCTCAGAAAATGATTCAAGCAGTTGTAAATGCGCAACCAATTTCTAAAGAAACATTGACTTCAGAGGAAATAAAATCGTACGTACACAAGAAAAAGGAAAAGATTCGAATTGAATTTAATACCAATCATCCAGGATTTTTGGAAGAGTCGGATTTCAATCAATATGAAGTTAAGAAGAAATCAGGGACTTCGGCTCCAAAGAAATCTACGATTCAGGAAACCTATGAAATGTGGCAGACAAAAAAATCTGTGGAAGATATAGCTGCAGAGAGAAAATTGACTTCGCAGACTATTTATACACACTTGAGCAAACTAGTACAGACAGGTGTTGTACAGCTAGAAGACGTGTTGCCTCAAGATAAAATCAAGGAATTAGAAAAAGCGTTCCACGGATATTCCGAAGAATCGCTTGGGCCATTAAAGGAAAAATATGGTGATAAATTTAGCTACCACGAATTGCGACTTTTTAAGGCTACATTAAATTAAGAAAGCCAGAAAACGCCTAAAACTGCAAGAATAAAATAAATAGTCACCGTTCTTGCACCTTCGTAATCTTTTGCGAGTCTTTGTGCAAAAAGCATAAAAAGTAAAGTACAGCAAGAAAAAACAGCGCCATAAAAACCAGCACTTCTGTCATTGTTTACGGCAAGTTGAATAGCTCCAACTGCAGAAAGCACTCCTGAAATTAATTCGAGTATTAGTAAAATAACTAGCGAAATTGGAACCATTTTTCTAATAAAAGTTTGAGAAAAATGACCTGTTAGATATTCAATATTACCTTTCCAGTCGCTGACTTTGTCGTAGCCAGATTGAATAAATGTAATCGCCAAAAAAATCAGAACTAGAATGGAAGCTATATTCATGATGTTTATTTTTTATGAATTAATCTTGTTAATTTAATAGACATATCGGTGAGAACCATTTTAGCGTTTCCGTTGCGTTCAATATGATAAATGGCGTCAGAAATTGCTGTAAATATATCTTGAATATTATTGCCGTGAACAAAAGGGGCAAAATTTTCTAATTTAAACTTGTCTATTTTAGGTTCCATATACACAAGTTCTGTGGTTTGAAAATTCAACAACAGAGCTTGTCTAAAAAGTTCTATGCAGTACTCAAGGAATTTTTTCTGTGTTTCTCGACCAAGTGCAGCAATTGTTTCGCTCCAAGTGATCAGTTCTAAAATAGAAGAAGCATTTCCTTTGGCGCGAAAAGCCGCACGAACCCATTGCACAAACCATTGTTCAAACTGCAATTCTTCTTCGTTATCGTGAGACAATTTTAGAGCGCGATTGTAATTTCCTTGTGCTTGATGAGCAATTTTTCTAGCAGCATGACTTTCAATCCCTAAATCTTTTTCTAATTGTTTTGAAATTTCATCAATTGGAATTGGTCCAAAGTGCAACACTTGACATCGTGATCGAATCGTAGAAATAATGTCGCCTTCATTTTCGGTAATTAGAATAAAAACGGTTTTTTCTGGTGGCTCTTCAAACATTTTCAAAAGTTTGTTGGCAGCATCGGTGTTCAATCGATCAGCCATCCAAATAATCATCACTTTATGTCCGCCTTCATAGGCTTTAAGCGAAAGGAGTTTGAGAATGTTTTGCGCTTCATTTACTCTAATAGTTCCTTGTTTATTCCCAACTTCTAGTGCTGAATGCCAATCAGAAAGATTGCAGTACATATTTTCTTTAAGCATTTCGCGCCATTCTGTAACGAAATCGGAGCACAATACCGGCTTACCGTCAGCACTTGTAACTGTTGGATAAACAAAGTGCAGATCTGGATGAACTAAGTTTTGGAATTTTAGATTACAGCTAGCATTCCCATTCGTGTTTTCGTTTCCGGTATTAGCGCACAAAATATACTGCGCATAGGCGATTGCCATTGGCAAAGTACCGCTTCCCTCAGCTCCAACAAAAAGTTGCGCATGTGGAATTCTACCTTCGGTGGCAGTTTGAATCAGGTGATTTTTGATGGACTCCTGTCCTAAAATTTCAGAAAATTGCATCCGCAAATATAAGTCAAATAGTGAAAATTTCACGATTGACTTTTATGTGATCTTTTAGATCGGAAATCAGATTATTAGGAGCTGAATTTCAATTGTTAAGACAAGATTTCTTTTGAAAGACTTTTTTAGCCCCGATTGCAGCGGCATCCTCTTTATGGTTGCGCGAAGCAGCAACTATGAAGAGATACAGCGGAAAGCGGGATAAAGCTCCAAAAAAAAACCATAATTCTACCAAAGACGATTGTTAGAAAGCGTTTTTATAAATTTCGTATCTTTGCAGCCGAATTTAAAAACATAAAAAAACCATGAAAACACTTAAAGATTATAATCTAGAAGGTAAAAAAGTATTAGTGAGAGTTGATTTTAATGTACCTCTTGACGATAATTTGAAAGTGATTGATGACAGCCGAATTGAAGGTGCAAAACCAACAATTGACTACATCATTGCCCATGGTGGCACAGTAATATTGATGTCGCATCTTGGCCGACCAAAAAATAAAGAGGACAAATTTTCTTTGAAACACATTGTTCCTGCGGTGGAAAAAGTGGTTGGAAAAGAAGTGAAATTTGTTGCAGATTCAATAGGTACTGAAGTTGAGAAAGCAGTTGCCGATTTGAAGAAAGGTGATATTCTGCTTTTGGAAAATTTAAGATTCTATAAAGAAGAGGAAGCAGGGGATAAGGATTTTGCGAAATCACTTGCAAATCTTGGCGATTTTTATGTAAATGATGCCTTTGGTACTGCACACAGAGCGCACGCATCGACAGCAATTATTGCAGATTATTTTCCGAATGATAAAGCTTTCGGATTGTTGCTGGCAAAAGAAATTGAAAGTATTGAAAAAGTTTTGAAAGATAGCAAAAAGCCAGTTACAGCAGTACTTGGCGGTAGTAAAGTATCTTCGAAAATTACGGTTATCGAAAATATTTTGGACAAAATTGACCATATGATTATTGGTGGTGGGATGACTTTTACCTTTATCAAAGCGCTAGGTGGAAAGATTGGAAATTCACTTTGCGAAGATGATAAGTTGGAGTTAGCTTTAGAAATTTTGGCTGCAGCTAAAAAGAAAAATGTTCAGGTTCACCTTCCAATTGATGTTGTAATTGCTGATTCTTTTAGTAATGACGCAAATACCAAGACTGTTCTTGTAGGAGAAATCCCAGACGGATGGCAAGGTCTTGATGCAGGTGAAAAATCGCTTGCGGAAATAAAAGAGGTTATTTTAGAATCTAAAACGATTCTTTGGAATGGACCTTTGGGTGTTTTTGAAATGGAAAATTTCTCACATGGAACAAAAGAATTGGGTAAATATATTGCTGAAGCAACTGCAAATGGAGCATTTTCGCTTGTTGGAGGTGGAGATTCTGTTGCAGCGGTAAAAGAATTTAAATTTGAAGATAAAGTAAGCTACGTTTCTACTGGTGGTGGTGCCATGCTAGAAATGCTGGAAGGAAAATCGCTTCCGGGAATTGATGCAATCTTAAAATAATCACTATAAATTATACTAACTAGGTTAAAATTCAGTTATATAATTTGTTATTTATATTATATGATTGTTATGTTTGCATTTCATATGATTGAAATTAAAGCAATTAACCTACAACGAACGAACGAATAAAAGGTTTTTTAAATAAGAAGTTACTGAAGTAAAAAACATCTAAAAACGTACTAATGAAGTTTAAGCATTCCCCACTAGTTCTTTTAACATTATTTTCCTTTGGCGCTTTTGCACAAGAATCTGTAATAGATGTTGCAAAAGATGCAGAAATGCTCAAGAAGGAAATTCCAATGTCTTACCTTGACTCTATAAGATCAACCTTAGTTTATGACGATATGACTGCCTGCATTGACAGTTTATGGCTCAAAGAACTTACAAACTTGGATCTTTACAATGATATCTCAACGGATATTGCAAAAATTGACCTTGACGAAAAAGTAGATTACGAATTATCTACTGAGTTATTAAAAGAACGTCTCGCCATTATGGATGCGCGTTCTCCTTTCAACATCGAATACAATCAGGGATTAGAGAATATTATCAAGTCTTTCCTAAAAAACAGAAAGCGTTCTTTTGAGCGTTTGATGGCAATTTCAGAATATTATTTCCCAATGTTTGAAGAGGCACTTGCCAAGAAAAACGTTCCCTTGGAAATCAAATATTTGGCGGTTGTAGAATCTGCTCTTAATCCAAAAGCAGTTTCGCATATGGGAGCAACAGGTCTTTGGCAGTTTATGTATCAGACCGGAAAACAATACAATTTAAATATCGATTCGTATGTTGATGAGAGAAGTGATCCTCTTAAAGCAAGTAATGCTGCTGCTCAATATATGACCAATATGTACAAAATATTTGGAGATTGGGATCTTGTTTTAGCATCTTATAATGCTGGTCCAGGAAACGTTGCCAAAGCAATTAGACGTTCTGGAGGTCAACAAAACTACTGGAATATCAGAAAAAATCTTCCAAAAGAAACTCAAGGATATGTACCAGCTTTCTTAGCTACAATGTATATTTACGAATTCCATAAAGAACACGGAATTGTACCAGATAGAGCTTTGGTAAAAAGTTTTGAAACAGATACTGTGATGATTAAAAATCATATTACTTTCAAACAACTTGCAGAAGTTTTGGACGTTCCAGTTTCTCAACTACAGTTATTAAATCCATCTTACAAGCTTGACGTAGTTCCTTTTTATGCCGATAAAAATCACTACATCAGAATGCCAAGGGAGAAAGTAGCTTTGTTTACAGCAAATGAAGATGCAGTTTATGCTTACGCAAATCATGTTAAAAATTTGCGCGAAAAGCCACAAGCGCAGCAAGCATATGCTTCTGTGACAACTGGAAATACCAAGTCTACAATTTCTCGAACGAAGTTGCATAAGGTTCGAAGTGGAGAATCTTTGGGTAAAATTTCTGAAAAGTATGGAGTTTCGATTGCCAATATCAAAAAATGGAATGGTCTACGCACCAATGTAATTGCGGCAGGAAAATCACTAAAAATTGTAAGCACCGAAACTGTAATCGTAAAAGCACAACCTGAAGCAATCGTTAAGAAATCTGAAAGTATCGCTGCAAAAGCGCCACAAAAAGAAGCAGTTGCTGAAGATGATGACACGAAATACTACACAGTCAAAAAAGGTGAAAGTCTTTATGCTGTTGCAAAAAAGCACAATGTTACCATTGATCAAATTAAAGATTGGAATAAATTTGGTGGCGACAATCTTGTTGCTGGAATCAAAATAATCGTTGACAAAAAAGTTGATGAGAATACTGATACGGCGGTTGCGGATGTTGCAGAAGAGAATGTAGTAGTAGACCCAACAGAATACAGCCTTAAATATCACGTGGTGAAAAAAGGTGAATTCTTAGGAATAATCGCAAAACAGAACAATTTAAGTTTAGCGGAGCTTAAGGAGATGAATTCTCTAGAAAGCAATAATGTAAATGTTGGAACTCGAATTATAGTTGCAAAAACAGCGGTAGATAATAGCGGTTTGTCTAAGAAACAACAACAGCAAAACACTCAGATTGCAGCGAGAGAAAAGCAAGCGCAGAAATCGTATTATGTTCAAAAAGGGGATTCTCTTTTCAGCATCGCAAAAAAATATCCTGGAGTTACAATTTCAGATTTAAAAGAATGGAATGGTATTACTCAAGGTGGAAATATTAAACCTGGAATGAAACTGAAAATTCGCGGGTAATCATAAAAATCTTCTTTAAATTTGGACTTTATTCATTTCTTATGAACAAAGTCCATTTTTTTTTGGTCTTCATTTTCCTTTTAACCTCTTGCAATCAGAAACCTGCTGGAAAAAGAATTTCGACAGGTGAGATTAATCATATCGCAATTATCATTGATGATCAATTGTGGAACGGTGAAATAGGGGATAATGTGCGCAGTAAATTTGCCGCGCCTGTTATTGGATTAGCACAAGAAGAGCCAATATTCTCTATCAATCAATATCCGGCAAAATTGCTAGAAGGATATATGACGCATAGCCGGAATATAATTGTCATCAAAAAAGGCGACAAAAACTCTTTCAAAATTCGCAAGGACGAATATGCAATTCCTCAAAATACGGTTTATATCACGGGAACTTCTGTAGCTGCAATTCTTAACATACTAAACGAAAATTCTGCCGAAGTCGTAAAGCTATTTCAGGATACGGAGATAAAATTAAGTCAGCAGCTAAATGACACTTTGCTGTTAAATCGAAATAGGCTTCGAGATCGCTTCAAAATTTCGATGGACGTTCCAGTAGGATATAAATATGTTTTGGACGAAAATAACTTCCTATGGCTCAAAAAAGACAATATCAGCGGCAATCAAAGCATTCTGATTTATCAAGTTCCTCAAACTTGTCTTAAACGCAATAGCAATCCGATTGATAATATAATCAAAATGCGTGATTCTATTGGAGATTTATACATTCATGGAACTGTAGAAAACAGCAAAATGATTACCGAACAAGGATTTGCGCCATATCTGACAATGATTACTCTTGATGGCAAAAAAACCTATCATACAAAGGGAACTTGGGAACTAAAGAATGATTTTATGGCTGGACCTTTTATCAATTATGCCATAGAAGATACTGCGAGTAAACGATTGCTAATAGTCGAAGGTTTTTGCTACGCACCATCAAAAAACAAACGAGATTTGGTGCACGAGCTACGTGCTATAATCGAAACTATTAAATTTCTGTAATGAGAGAATCTATAAATTGGCAAATTAAGCGTTTTAACGAACTTTCTTTAGAAGAGTTATATCAAATTATGTCATTGCGCAGCGAAGTGTTTGTCGTGGAGCAAAACTGCGTTTATCAAGACTTAGACCATAAAGATCAAATAGCATTGCACGTTTGTGGGTTTTATAATGATAAATTAGTATCCTATTCGCGACTTTTTGATGCAGGAGTCTATTTTGAAAATCCCGCTATAGGAAGAGTAATTGTAAGTAAGATTGCCAGAAATTTTAGTATTGGACATGATTTGATGAAGAAGTCAATTTCGGCTATTTCCGAATTTTATGGCAGCGAATCAATTACAATTTCGGCTCAAGTTTATTTGACAAAATTCTACGAACAACATGGATTTATTCCGGTTGGAGATGAATATTTGGAAGATGGAATTCCCCACATCGAAATGCAGAAAAATTAATAGCTTTTTCTCGATACTAAATCTTTTTTGAAATCGTTGTACAAGAGTAACTTAAGACCAAAACTATGAAAAAATCAGTAATTACTATTTTTGCCATATCCGCAATCATCACCACAATAGGTCTGATCATGGACACCGATCGAGTAGAGCCAAGCATGGGATTAAGATTTCTAGAATATTTTGCTATGCTAGCAAGTATTTTTATAATACTATCCTCCGCATTTTTTGGTTCGAAATTTCTATATTCGAAATTTCTGAAAGGCTAAAGAATTTTGTTAAGGCTGCTATTCGAAAATTAGGCAAGTAATTAATTTTTTGTAATTACCAACTCAACTCTTCTGTCGTATTCGACACTTTTTCCTAGTGGAACCGTATTTCCGTATCCTTTAAAAGTCATTCTACTCTTATCAATTTTCTTGAAAAGTAAGTATTTGTAAACCGCTTCTGCCCGATTGTGTGAAAGTTGACGCTTGCGAGTATCTTTGTCAATTGCTTCTTTTTGATAGGGTGCAACGCAGCAAACATGTCCTTGAATTTCAAAATGAAGCTTTTTATTTCGAAATAAAACTTTGGCAATCTTATCCAATTCGGTTTTAGATTTGAAAGTTAATTTACTGCTTCCACGTGGAAATAATAAATTTTCTAAATAGATATGATCGCCTACAATGTGCTTTACTCCCAAAGTGGTAAAGAAACCTGGAAGTACTAATTTAGGAAGTTCTTTTAGATTTAATACAACATCAACTCGTCTATTTTTTGAACGTACTTCAGGCAAATTATCTACAATATCGTCATCAATCAAGATGCGACCTTTGCCTTCAATGGTTACAATAATTTTTTGTTTAATGCCAGCATTTATCAGCTCGTCCTGAATCGCATTTGCACGATTGGTCGAAAGTTTAAAGTTGTAAGCTTCCTTTCCAATATCATCTGTGTAACCAAAAATTTCGATTGATTCAATTCTGGTAGAATCGCTGGTATTTATGAAAGTTATTAAGTCTGCTTTTTGTTTTTCACTCAAGCTAAATTTATCAAATGGAAAGTAGACAGAATGTACTATTTCCTCCTGAGCATAGGACGCAGAAACGATTAATAAAAATAGTAATTGAAGAAAAAATCTACGCATTAGTTTAGATATTTTTTATATTCTTCCGAATTATTTAGCAGACTAGTTGAGCGTTTTATCTCCGGATTATTTTTAATGTAATACTCATACAATCCTTCTTTATACTGATATCTTTTTATTAATTCGTCTCGAAGTAAGGTTTTAATTTGAGAACTGCTTTTGTC
>CBDUDY010000022.1:0-21469 GCA_965366055.1 uncultured bacterium | reverse complement strand
TTCCTTCTTATCAGTCATGACACTTAGTGCATAATTAATATTGGGAGCGGTATAAATTGAGCGTGCTAATTGTATAGGGATTAAGACACGAAGATCTTGGCTGTTGCCAAAAGTTGATCCTTTTTCTTTTAGTGTTCCAATTACTTTAAATTTAGAACCTCGAATAGAAAGAACTTTATCAATTGGATTCACATCCTTAAAAAGTGCTTTTTCTAAATCTGAACCAATTATGCAAACATGAGAATTATTTTTAATGTCGAAATTTGTAAAATTTCGTCCCAAAGTTGTTTGCAATCCGGAATTTACTAAGTAATAATCATCAACGCCCAAAACAGAAATTTCTGGATCAGTCTTTTTTGAATCGTATTTTACTTCTGCAGCTGAAGTAGCTACGAAGGAAATTGAAGTATGAGTTGTAGGATACGAATATCGATCGGCAAATTCTCTCACTTGGGAGTAGGATAATATGGGATTTACTTTACGCTCGTCATCACTTTTTAGATTTTCTTGTGCGTCATATCTGCTGATATTAAAGGTATTGGAGCCCATAGTTGCAAAATCGGATGACAATGTATTTTCTAATGCAGCAACCAATGTAAGGATTCCGACTAAAGCAGTAATTCCTACAGCAATAATAAGGACAGTAAGGATTGTACGAAGCAGTTGTGTTTTAATTGAGCCAAAAGCTATTCGAATATTTTCTCGAAACAGTTTAAACATAATTTTAAATTATGGCACTAAAATAATCATATAATCTTCTAATATCATCAACTATCTAAAAAAAGAATACTTCAATTTTATAGCTATATGTCATTAACCATTCTAATACTTAGAATCGAATAAAATTCGCCAGATATATTAAATAACATAGTTAAAATTCTAAAAAACCACCATTTTAGAGTGTTTACAAGGTGTTAAGTTACTGCACGTGAGGTTATATGTAAATGTTATAATTTTTGAAGTCGATTATGTAAAAAATCTCACTATCATTTGACGATATTTGTAATGTTGATTTAAGGCAATGACTTCAAGTTAACAATTACTATGGTGGGATTATTGCTATGAAAAAGATTTAAAACCACAGAAAAAGATTTTAAAAATTATAACCAAACATTATTATTAACCAAAAAAAACAGAGATTATGAAATCAGGTAAAGTATTATTAGGAGCATTGGCAGGAGTAGCAATTGGAGCAGTTGTAGGAGTTTTACTAGCACCAGAAAAAGGTTCAGATACAAGAAAAAAAATATCTAAAAAAGGTCAAGACATTGCTGACGATGTAAAATCTCAGGTAGGTGGACTAAAAGATAAATACAATGATCTTGTTGATACTGTCGCAAGTAAAGTAGATGCTTTTGCAAACAAGGGTGAGGAAATGGTTGACAATGCGAAACATGAGGTTAAAGGTGTTGCAAATGATGTAAAATCAGCAGCGCAAGGAATGCAGAGATAATATTTTCTCATTCACAAAAATATTAGGGCGTCATTATGACGCCCTATTTTTCAAAAATTAATCTTTATATACAACAATGGAAGATCAATCTAAAATACAGCAAATATATCAGCATGTTGAGCAGTATGTTGCAACAACCGCTGAGTTATATAAGTTAAAAGCTTTTCAAAAAGTGGCTAAGGTCGCAACATCTGTTATTACTTCGGTATTAATGGCTTTTTTTGGTATACTTTTTTTATTATTTGTAAGTATTGGTCTAGCTGTATATTTAGGCGAAGTTATGGGACGAATGCATTATGGTTTTATGATCGTCGCAGGCATTTATTTGCTACTAGCAATTATTATTTACGCTTTAAGTGCTAGAGTATTAAAAGATAAATTTAATACTATGATAGTACGTAAAATTTTTAAAGACTAATTATGACTTCTACAAAAAATATAATCGATCAGTTGTCTCTATCTCAAGCAATTGCTGTTCTGGAAATTAGACAAGCACAAGAAAAAATTCTGATAAAGGAGGAAGCTTCTGAATTTGTAGATAGCTTGAAGCCTATTAATATTTTGCGCGGTGTAGTTAAATCAGTCAGAGACTCTCCAGAAACTAAGGAAGATATTCTCCACGGAGTTGTTGGCTTGGGAACAGGATTTCTTGCCAATAAAGTTTTATTGGGGTCATTACATGGGCCATTGAAAAAAATTGCAGGTTTTATAATGCAAGCGGCAATTACAAATGCTACAGTAAAATATCCAGAAGTAATTAAAAATAAAGGCATAGATTTATTTAGAAATTTTTTGCACGCCATTAAAATTAAGTCAAACAATGACGATGAGGAATCATAGAACTGATTAGATTTGTTTTTAAATAGTTTGTATAGAAGTGATTAGTAGTCGCTTCTTTTTTTTTGCCCAAAATTTTTAGAATTTTTTACTGAAATACTTCTTCTATTGACTTGCTACTATAATTGTAGTATATTTATTTCCTAAATACATCAATGATATACTATGAAATTCTATATAAAAATAGACACAAATACTGCATGTAAAGCAATAGTTAAAGAGCAATTTGAAGCTCGCGGCATTGATTTCGATCTGGTAAACAGCAATGAAGTGACAATAAAAAGACAGATTAACGAAGAGCAATTTTCTATATTAGAGGAGCAGTTATCAAATTATGGTATAGAACTTATTAGTAATCCAAAAAATCAGCTAATTCAAAAAATTAAGGATACCATCGTCTCACTTGTTCACGAACAAGATATGCCTCTAACCACTATATCTGTATACCTCTCTGATAAACTAAATCTTAGTTACGGTTATATTTCAAACTTATTTTCGGAATATACTTTTAGTTCAATTGAAAATTATTTTATTATTCAAAAAATCGAAAGAGCTAAAAAACTTATAATCGAAGAAGATTTAACGCTTACGGAAATTTCATATAAATTGAATTATAGTTCTGTTGCCCATTTATCAGGTCAGTTTAAAAAAACTACAGGATTAACTCCATCTATGTTTAAGAGAATTATCGAAAAAAGAAGAGAAAGCGCTGAAGTAAATTAAAAATATCTTAGTTTTTAATTTACTCTTTATTCGATTTGAAAATAAACTTTCGGATTGTTACCTATAACTGATTTATGAGAAAGATTAATTTCAAAAAAAACACTTCTTTAATTGCTAAAATTGCTCTTACCATAGCGTTATTGCTCGTTTCTTATGTGTCGTTTGTATTTTTTCAGCAGATGCAGAGTCTTGAGAAATCAGTAGCAGCCATGTCAGAATCTAGTAAAAGATTATTGGAATATGAGCAGGTACTTTCTATTCTTTCTGTAAATGAATCAAGTTTGCGGAGCTTTATTATAACTAAAGACAGCTCGTATCTTAAAAAACGATTTTATCCAAAAGAAGCTGTAATTCCATTTCTTAAACAAATTGAAAATTCAGAAATAGATACCGATTATAGTTTAACAAAAGATAGCCTGAAAAACTTAATCGATATTCGATTTGCAATGTTTAATCATGCACTTGTTGTCTCTAGTGATATCTCCAAAATTGAAAGTGCTGAATTAGCTGAGGTCTTGCGTAAAGGTGACCTTATTTCAGATCAATTACGTGAATATGTCCGTGCATCTGTAAATAGTGAGGCTACAAACTTGAAGTTGTTTAAGATAAACCATCATTTCGAACTTCAAACTTCTATAGTTACGACGTTTATGATTGTAGCATTGGCCTTGCTGATTATTCTTATTTCGATGAATCAGATTAATTCTGATGTTAAAAAACTCAAGAGCGTCAATAGTGAACTAACTTTCTTGAACTACACTTTTAATAAAGCTGAGAAATTTGCTGGAATAAGTCATTGGAAATATAATGTCGAGCGGCAGAAATTTTCATTTTCTGATAATTTTTGGTCTTCTGTAGAAAGTTTTGAAAGTAATTTAGAAAATGGTATTGCTCAAGTTTTAAGAAGAGTTCACCCGGATGATAAGTCTAAAGTAATTAAGACATATTCTGAGTCATTTGAAAAACTTCTTCCAACTTCGATTATTTTTAGAATTTTTAGTGGGGTAGATGAGTTAAGATATATTAAGGCTGTTGGGAGTTATGTTGAAAATGATGAAGGAGAGCATATAAAAATTGCAGTAAACTACGATATTACTGAGCAGTATTCGGCAAATATTGAGATGGAGAAAATTAACAATAATTTACAGACAATCAATGATGAACTAGAATCATTCAATAATATTGTCAGCCATGATATGCAGGAGCCACTGCGCAAAATTCAAATGTTTATTTCTCGAATGGAAGCGGAGGAAGTAAAAAAATTATCACCAACGGCACAAGGTTATTTTGACAGAATTAGTTTTTCTGCTAATCGAATGCAGAATCTTATGATAGACCTTGTTAATTATTCTCAATCTGTAAAAGGAGAGAAAATATTTGAAAAAGTAAATCTCGAATTATTAGTTGATAAGGTAATTGGTATGCTTCCGCTAGAGATTGAAGAACAGAAAATTAAAATTGAAATAGGTACTCTTCCTGAAATTATAGGCCTACCTTTTCAACTGCAGCAACTGTTTGTAAATTTGATTAGCAACTCTATAAAGTTCAGTAAAGAAGGAGAATTAAATCTTATTGAGATTTATCAAGAAGAAATCCAAGACGGAGAGATAAAGGATTCTGTAGAATTTGAAAAAGAGGAGTATTACAAAATTGTAGTTTCGGATACGGGTGTTGGTTTTGAACAACAGTTTGCGACAAAAATCTTCAAATTATTTAGCACTCTAAAAAAGAATTCTACTCAAAAAGGAACGGGGATTGGACTTTCTATTTGTAAGCGTGTAATGGACAATCACAATGGATTTATTTTCGCAAAAGGTACAATCAATAAAGGATCAAAGTTCATATTATATTTCCCAAAAAATTTAGTGACGCAGAAGTCTAAATAGAGTTGGCTGTTTCATAATGGCCATCACGTATCCGTTTCTTTTCCTACCAAAAATTTGACATTTTTGATTTTAACTTAATTCCACTTTTCACAATCAAAATTTTTATTAAAAGCTACAGCTCAAATTATATAATTTCTTGACTACTGTTTTCAAATGATTTGTCTCGATCTATATTTTAGTAAATCCCTAAATTTTAAATGAGAAACGAATTTGGGTTGCCTAAAATCTTTTATTAGTTTTATAAAAAGTATTTAATTCATCAATTTAATAATTTCCTAGACTCTTTACCTTAATATAGTATTTAATTAAAGTGTACGTAGATTTTTATTTGAGATTTCTCCCATTAATAGAGATTTATTTTCTACTTTCGAAGCTACTATCAAAGTATTACTTTTTAGTATTATCAATATAAAAACACAACTTAATTCTAAATATATGTCGGGAAATTTGACCATCAAAAAATTACTAGTTGCAAACCGCGGCGAAATTGCAATCAGAGTTTTTCGTGCAGCTACAGAGCTTAATATTAGTACTGTTGCAGTTTATACTTATGAAGATCGCTATTCACTGCATAGATATAAAGCTGATCAAAGTTATCAAATTGGCGACGAAAGCGAACCCCTTAAACCTTATTTGGATATTGAGGAGATAATCAAAGTTGCTAAAGAACATCAGGTAGATGCCATACATCCAGGATATGGATTCTTAGCTGAAAACGTAGAATTTGTAAGACGATGTAACGAGGAGAATATAATTTTTGTTGGTCCTAGAATTGAAGCTATGCTTCAGTTGGGTGATAAAGTTGCGGCCAAAATCGTAGCAAACGCTTGTGGAGTTCCAACCATATTAGACTCTAATGAAAAATTAGAATCAGTAGAAATCGCTTTATCCGAAGCTCAAATTATTGGATATCCGGTAATGTTGAAAGCTGCTTCTGGTGGTGGTGGTAGGGGAATGAGGGTTGTGAGAAATGCTGATGAGATGAAGACGGCATTTATGAATGCTAGAGGAGAAGCTCTGAAAGCATTTGGAGATGACACGGTTTTTATTGAGAAATTCATTGAAAATCCAAAGCATATCGAAGTTCAGATTTTGGGTGATAATTACGGAAATGTAGTTCATCTTTATGAAAGAGATTGTTCTGTACAAAGACGTTTTCAGAAAGTGATTGAAATTGCTCCGTCTATATTGAGACAAGAGACCAAAGACAAACTTTACAACTACGCAGTTGCAATTGCTAAATATGTTGAATATAACAATGCTGGTACAGTAGAATTTCTTGTAGATAGTGAAGAAAATGTATACTTTATCGAAGTAAATCCACGTATACAAGTGGAGCATACGATTACTGAGGAAATTACTGGAATTGATCTTGTGCGTTCTCAAATTATTATAGCTGCTGGACATCCTCTTACTCACAATCAGATTTTTATTCATCAACAATCAGATATTAAATGCAGCGGTTGGGCAATTCAATGTCGTATTACAACAGAAGATCCTGCAAATGATTTTAAACCAGATTTTGGAACAATTATAGCCTACAGAAATGCAGGTGGATATGGTATTAGAATTGACGAAGGTAGCTGTTATTCAGGAGTAAAAGTGTCTCCCTTTTTTGATTCTATGCTGGTAAAAGTTTCTTCAAGCGGAAGAACTTTAAAAGGTGCGGCAGATAGATTAAGACGTACACTACAAGAATTTAGAATAAGAGGTGTAAAAACCAATATTCCTTTTCTTATAAATGTAATGTCCAATGAAACATTTAGAAATGGTGAAGCTACAGTCAACTTTATTCCAGAACACCAAGAACTTCTAATTCCTCGTATTGAATATAATAAAGATAGAGCAACTAAATTACTTAAATATTTAGCTGAATTAAAAGTTAATGGACATCCAGATGTCAAAGAATATAACCCTAATAAAGTTTTTCGCAAACCAATTTTGCCTGTTGTAGAAGGTGAGTATCCAAAAGGTACCAAAGATCTTTTAAATGAAATGGGCCGTGAAAAATTTATAGAATATATCAAAAATGAAAAGAAAATATTCTTTACAGATACTACTTTAAGAGATGCTCACCAATCGCTTTTTGCAACTAGATTGCGAAATCAAGATATTTTAAAAGCAACAGAAGGGATCGCAAAGAATTTTCCACAGTTGTTTTCTTTAGAAGTTTGGGGCGGGGCGACCTTTGATGTTACGATGCGATTTTTGCACGAAGATCCTTGGGAGCGATTGAGATTAATTCGAAAAGCAGCACCAAATGTGCTTTTGCAAATGCTCTTTAGAGGTAGTAATGCGGTGGGTTATGCTGCATATCCCGACAACGTTATCGAAGCTTTTATCATCAAAAGTGCCGAGAATGGAATTGATGTTTTCAGAATCTTTGATTCTTTAAACTGGGTGGATGCAATGGTTCACAGTATTAAAATTGTAAGAGAAAAAACTAATTCACTTGCGGAGGCCTGTATTTGCTATACCGGTGATATATTAAATCCAGAAAGGCAGAAATTTAACCTGCAATATTATGTAGATCTAGCTAAACAGTTAGAAGCAGCAGGAGCGCACATGCTTTGTATTAAAGATATGGCAGGTCTACTTAAACCGTATGCTGCCGAAGTCTTAATTACCGAATTAAAGAAACATATTTCTATACCAATTCATCTTCATACACATGATACTTCGTCTATACAATCTACGACTTATCTGAAAGCGATCGAAGCTGGTGTTGATATTGTAGATGTTGCTTTGGCGTCAATGAGTGGACTTACTTCGCAGCCCAACTTCAATTCGCTGGTGGCGGCTTTGGAGCGTTCAGAAAGAGAGAATCCGATAGATTTAAGAACTCTTAACGAGTATTCAAATTATTTTGAAGCAGTAAGGGAGTACTATTATCCGTTTGAGAGTGAATTGAAAGCTGGAACAGCTGAGGTTTACGAGCATGAAATTCCTGGCGGACAATATTCAAATTTACTTCCGCAAGCGCGAGGTTTAGGTCTTGAAGAAAAATTTGAAACTATCAAATATAATTATGCAGTTGTAAATGACCTTTTTGGTGACATCGTTAAAGTTACTCCATCATCAAAAGTGGTGGGAGATATGGCTTTATTTATGACGTCAAATAATTTAACGGCAGAAGATGTTTTAGAAAAAGGCGAAACTTTGTCGTTTCCAGATTCTGTAAAGCAATTGTTTAGAGGAGATTTAGGTCAACCTTATGGTGGTTTTCCAGAGAAACTTCAGAAAATTATATTAAAGAATGAAAAGCCTTACACAGAGAAGCCAAATGCTCACTTGAAGCCAATTGATTTTGATGCAGAGCTAATAAAACTTCGTGAAAAATTTGACGCTGATTTGACGATGGAAGATCTTCTTTCATACATAATGTTTCCAAAAGTTTTTGCTGATTTCCACGCCTTCAGAAAGCACTTTGGAAGAGTAGAAGTGTTGCCAACTCCAATGTTTTATTATCCAATGAAAACCAATGAAGAAATGTTGGTAAATATCGATTCGGGTAAAAATCTTCTAATTAAATTTCGTCATATGGGCGAAGCTAATGAAGAAGGATTTAGAGAGGTGTTTTTCCAAATAAATGGTCAGACTCGTAATATTATCGTTAAAGATAATTCGGTGCAGTCGACGAAAATTAGCCACGCAAAAATTGTTGGAGCCAATGATATCGGTGCGCCATTGCAAGGAAAATTAGTTACAATTTTAGTCAATGAAGGTGACGTGGTGGAAAAAGATAGTCCGCTGTTCGTGATCGAAGCTATGAAAATGGAGACTAGCATTTGTGCAAATAAATCAGGTACGGTAAAGCGCGTTATTCTTAAAGAAAACTCAATGGTAGAGCAGGATGACTGTGTTTTAATATTAGAATAAATCGGACTTTATTTTAAATATAATCGGCTGCTCAGAATTGAGCAGCCTTTTTTTTGTGCGTAGTTTTTAATTATTATAATCTTTAATTATGATTGCTTTTTGTGCGAGCCCAACGCCAATACGTGTAAGTAAAGAAGAAAATTTTCGATGGCTTTTGTTGAGTTATATGTTCTAAATCTTTGCTGTAAGTTTTGCTGCGCAAAGCTGCAGTAAAGAATTTTTTTCGCCTATTCGCTTTGCTTGGGAGCACTTCAATACTTCTCGCGGAATCTTGGTGTAGCAAGATTTGTTTATATTTTTATTAAATATTTTTGAAAAAGTCCCCAATATTAATATCTAACAATTAATGACAATATTATAAATCTTTAGTAAAATTCACTTTCTCCATTGTAAAGATTGTTTACACTTTGGGATGCAACAAAAAATTCAAAATCTTTATCCTCAATTAGAAATTTTTCATTTACTTCTTTACTTTTAAAATTTATAGATTTAAATAATACATCATTTTTTAAAGCCGAAATTCCGCCAGATTCAGTTCTAACAATACAACTCTCAAGGATATATCGAACATTTTATCATCATTAGGTGAGTTTACAAATTAGCAATATAAATTAGAACAGCGCTTTGATAAACAAGCTTTTAGCTCTCGTATTAAAACTCTTTATCTATTTTTTTCAATTCTTAAAAAGCACTTAAACCAATTATGAAAACATTTACTTGATGCAGATTATATTTTTTCTATGCTATTATTTGAGTAGTTGTATTACGAAATTACCTTCCGCGCAAGCGAAATTATAAATCCCAAAAGTCTAGTGCTGGATTCATATCCACAAAAAAAACTCCCACTATCAAAATAGCAGGAGTCGTATATTTAATTTCAATCAAATAAAATTATCTACAATGTATTTGGAAGTTTTTTCGCTTTCACAATAAAGTATATTCCCGCGATTATGAATGGAATACTAAGCCATTGACCTGTCGAAAATGTATCGCCTAGCGCACTTTCAAATCCACCTTGACTTTCTTTAATAAACTCAACTACAAAACGTACTGTCCACAAGGTTACCAAAAATACTCCGAACAAAAGTCCCGGTTTATTACGCGCATCTGTCTTCCAATACATAAAATATAGTAGAATAAATATTGCAATATATCCAACTGCTTCGTATAATTGTGCTGGATGTTTTGCAGGAATTGCCGCCAAAAGTTCCGCAAATTGAGGGCTTGTTGCAATAGCATCGTAAGCCATTTTAGGATCAGGAATTTGTGTCGCCTGAACTGCATCTTGAGGAGAATAAGCATCGTGTAAAAACTTGATTCCAAAAGGGGAAGTAGTCGCTTCACCAACAATTTCTGAATTGAAAAAGTTACCTAATCGCACAAAAATAGCACCACTAGCAACTGGAATTACGATTCTATCCAAAATCCAAATCAACGGACGTTTTAATACGTTCTTACTGTAAAAATACATCACCAAAATTATCGCAATCGCCGCACCATGACTAGCAAGTCCTTGGAAACCTGTAAATTCCCAACCTTGGATAAACAAAATCGATTCGTTGGCATTTTCTCTAATTGGTAAGAGAATTTCCATCAAATGATTGCGGTAATATTCCCAATCATAAAAGAACACGTGGCCAAGTCTAGCTCCTAATAAAGTAGCCAAAACAGTCCAGATAAATAAAGTGTCTAGGTTTTCTACCGGTTCATGTTCACGCTCAAAAATACGCTTCATAATGTACCAGCCTAATCCAAAAGCTACAACAAACATCAAACTATAAAACCGAATCATAATAATGCCAAGGTCAATGCCCTCAGACGGATTCCAAACCATATAAAGTGCGTTTGTCATATACTTTTATTTTTTAAAATATTTATATTTAGTGATTGCATTTCTTGGCAGGAACTGGATCGTATCCTTTTCCACCCCAAGGATTACAACTCAAAATTCTTTTGGTGCCAAGAAATAGACCGTAAAAAAGCCCGTGAGTTCGCAGCGCCTGAATCATGTAGGTCGAGCAAGTAGGTTCATATCGGCAGGCAGCCGGCAAAATAGGACTCAGTACTACTTTGTATACTTGTACCAAAAAAATAAAAGGCGCTATTAGAATTTTTTTTAACATTGCCTTTTAAGTATTATTTTGCTGTAAAAACAGTTTTATCTTTTGTGTCTTTCAACTGTATTCCAGCCTCAAGCAATTGATCACGGATTTTATCAGAAAGAGCAAAGTCTTTGTTGGCTCTCGCAGTATTTCTCATCGCAATCAAAATCTCAACAACATCTTCCAGTCGCTTTTCATCTTTTTCTGTCGTATCATTTTCAGCTTTTAGTCCTAGAACGTCAAATAGAAATGAATGTATGGTACTTTTTAATTCGGCAATAGCATCAGCAGTCAAAGTGTCTTTCCCGCTTGCAACGGCGTGAATATATTTGGCGCCTTCAAAAAGTTGTGCAATCAAAATCGGCGTATTAAAATCGTCATTCATTGCATCGTAGCAAGTTTGTTTCCATGCTGCAATGTCGATGGTAGAAGTGGCAGAAATTGGAAGACTATCCAATAAATCTACTGCTTCCATCAATCTAATGTATCCTTTTTCGGCACCTACAATTGCGGCATCAGAAAAGTCTAAAATACTTCTATAATGTGCTTGTAGCATAAAAAATCTTGCTACCGAAGCTGAAAATGATTTGCTTAAAACTTCGTTATCTCCGGTATAAATTTCACTTGGTAAAATGAAATTCCCAGTTGATTTCGCCATTTTTTTGCCATTTAGCGTCAGCATATTTGCGTGCATCCACACATTTACAGGATCACAACCTTTTGCAGCCTCATTTTGCGCAATCTCACATTCGTGGTGTGGAAATTTTAAATCCATTCCACCACCGTGAATATCAAAGTGATTTCCCAAATATTTGGTGCTCATCGCTGTACATTCCAAGTGCCATCCCGGAAAACCATTACTCCAAGGAGAATTCCAACGCATAATATGTCTCGGTTCCGCTTTCTTCCAAAGTGCAAAATCCTGTGGATTTCTCTTGTCAGATTGCCCGTCCAAATCGCGAGTGTTATTCAACATATCTTCAATATTACGTCCGCTAAGCTTTCCGTAATGATGATTTTCATTGTATTTTACAACATCAAAATAAACCGAGCCATTTGCCTCGTAAGCAAACCCTTTCTCGATAATCTGTTCAATAATTTCAATCTGCTCTACAATATGTCCTGTTGCTGTTGGCTCGATGCTCGGAGGCAAAAAGTTGAAAGCATTCAGCACATTATGAAAATCTACAGTATAACGCTGTACAATTTCCATCGGTTCCAATTCTTCCAGACGCGCTTTTTTTGCAATTCGGTCTTCACCAGAATCCGCATCATTTTCTAGATGTCCCGCATCGGTAATATTTCGCACATAACGCACTTTATATCCTAGATGAAGAAAATATCTAAAAACCACGTCAAACGACATAAATGTGCGCACATTTCCTAAGTGAACATTGCTGTAAACGGTCGGTCCACACACATACATTCCCACATTTCCCTCGTGAATAGGAGTAAAGACGGCTTTTTCGCCACTTAGCGAATTATAAATTTTTACTTCTTGAGTTTTATATAAGGGTGTCATTTTTATTTTTTTTTGGAGCTATTTCCTGCTATCCGCTGTATCTTTTCCTTTAAAAAAAGGAAAAGGATGCCGCTTCTATCAGGGCTAGGGCATTAGATTTAAAAAGAAAATTTTGTTCAAATTAGAACTTAGTTTCCATTTTTACGTAATCAAGTAATTCTCTTCTTACAGATTCTTCTTTAAAACGTCCACCGAATTCTGATGTTACGGTGCTACTTTCGATATCTTTAATTCCACGAGAATTTACACATAAATGTTTTGCATCTATGATACAAGCAACATCTTGTGTATTGAGTGCTTTTTGCAGCTCTTGAACGATTTGCATCGTAAGTCTTTCTTGTACTTGTGGTCGCTTTGCGTAGTATTCCACAATGCGGTTCATTTTAGACAATCCAATTACAGTACCATTAGAAATATACGCCACATGCGCACGTCCTATAATAGGAAGCAAGTGGTGTTCGCAAGTAGAATAAACAGTAATGTTTTTCTCCACAAGCATTTCTCCATATTTATAAGGATTCTCAAATACCGAAGGATTTGGCTTTCTTGAAGGATTTAGCCCTCCAAATAATTCCTTTACAAACATCTTTGCAACTCTATTAGGAGTTCCTTGCATACTATCGTCTGTAAGGTCCATTCCTAAAGTTTGAAGAATATTGTAAACATCCTTTTTGATTGCTTCAATTTTTTGATCATCTGTAAGAACAAATGCATCACTTCTTACTGGGTTTTCGGCACTACTAGCGATATGGTTGTCGCCTATTTCTTGATCCACATCCAAAGGATTTATCATCTCTACTATTATTTGTATTCAATTGAACTTTTTGTAGGTGCAAAGATAATTAATAAAAATCTAAAAAAGCAGCGGCTGTTAATTTTTTAGATTTTGATTAATAGGTTCGGTTTATTTGTTAATTATATGTAAATTTCGCTCCTCAAACTATATTATCTATGAAACAAGCCTACTTATTTTTGTTACTTTTCGTCTTTACGGGCGTTTTTAGTAACATTAACGATGAGTCTGCATCATCAACAACACCAATGTCTAAGATGGTACTGTTGCCGACTGCAACGATTAGTGGAACAGCTACTGTATGTAAAGATGCTCCATCACAAGAGATCACATTTACTGGAAGTGGTGAAACTGCTCCATATACCTTTACTTACACAATCAATGGAGGTGCAATACAGACGGTTTCTACTACCGCTACTTCAAGTTCTGTAACAGTTAGTGTTCCTACAACTGTTGTTGGTGTATATACCTATGAGCTAGTTAATGTTTCCTGTGGTACCCCTGGCTGTACTCAAGTGCAAACCGGAAGTGCTATAGTAACTGTATTAACTTTGCCTACGGCAACTATTAGCGGAACAGCCCTAGTGTGTAAAAATACTCCTTCACAAGAAATCACCTTTACCGGAAGTGGCGCGACCGCTCCTTATACTTTTACCTACACGATTGATGGCGGTGCGGAGCAGACAGTTTCCACCACCGCTACATCAGATACTGCTACAGTATTGGTGCCTACTAATACTATTGGAGTATTTAATTACACACTTGTAAGTGTTTCTTCAACCTCACTAGGTTGTACTCAGTTGCAAGCAGGGGAGGCAATAGTGACAGTACTAGCTCTTCCTACTGCAACAATTACAGGAACAGCTACTGTAGGTAAAGACAATCCTTTCCCTGTTTATGTAACTTTAAACGGTGCCGGAGGATCAGCTCCATATACTTTTATTTACACCATCAATGGTGGTCCTCAACAAACAGTTACAACTAGTACATCAAGTTCGGTGACGGTTCAGGTGCCAACAAACGTTGTTGGGGTGTTTACATATTCACTAGTTAGCGTTTCAAGTCCTGGAGCTGGATGTACAAATTTACAAACTGGTGATGCTACTGTGACCGTAAAAATTTTACCATTTGCAGCAATAAATGGACCTTCGGCATTGTGTATCAATACACCATCACAAGTAGTAACTTTTACAGGAAGCGGTGTAAATGCTCCTTATACCTTTGTTTATACAATTAATGGCGGTCCGCAATTAACTGTTTCTACTACTATATCAAATAGTGTAACTGTTCCAATCCCTACAGATGTAGCCGGTACTTTCACATATACTTTAGTGAGTGTTTCTTGCCCTTCATTTGAATGCTTTAATTTACAAACTGGATCAATTACTGTTACTATCGCACCTCGACCTACAGCAGCTATTACGGGAACCACAACGATATGTCCTAATAACTCCACTAGTTTTACAATTACTGGTACTCCTAATGCACTAGTAATTATTAAGTCGAGTAGCAACCTTTATAGTACTATAACTCTAAATGCTGCAGGTACTGCCGTATTTTTTACTCCACTTCTGCAAGAGACAACCACTTATACCATTCTATCTGCAACACTCGATGGCTGTAATAATCCTATAACTGGCAGTACTGCAATCGCTAATATTAATTCTAATGGTTGTGCAACAGTTTTGGCAGGTAATATAGACTTATATAATAATATTGATCCCGTTTGTGAAATTGGGGATGGTAGAGAACTTACTGCTTCCTACCAAGACCTTGGTACTTCCACTTCATATGCTGTTTCATCAATTCCTTATTGTCCACAAGCGGCATTTTCTGGTCCTGGTTTTACACCTGTTTCAGTTGGTATTGATGATGTTTGGTCAGGAGATATTGTACTGCCATTCAAATTTTGTTTCTTCGGCAATGAATACAGCACAGCAAATATTGGTTCTAATGGAGCTTTAACTTTTAATAGTTTTACACCTAATTCATTTTCTCCTTGGAGCATGTCTGGACAGTCAGCACTTCCATCTACTTCGTTTCCGATTAAAAATGCAATTTTTGGTGTTTATCAGGATACTAACCCAGAATCTTCTCCTGCGAATGTTTCGGTAAATTATCAATTGATGGGTAATTATCCTTGTCGAAAATTGGTAATTAACTTTGCCAATCTAGCACAATTTCAATGTAATCAATCTGTTGGCCTTCAAACATATCAAATCGTTATATATGAAATATCGAATATAATTGAAGTATATGTAGAAAACAGAACACCTTGTATGACATGGAATGATAGTTCTGGTCCAAATGGGGGTAAAGGTGTAATTGGAATTTTAAATGCCTCTGGAACTGTTGCATACACGCCTCCAGGAAGAAACATTGGAAGCTGGTCAGCATCTAACGAAGCATGGAGATTTACACCAAACGGTGACTCTATAGTATCCTTTAGCTGGAAAGATGATAGTGGAAATAACCTTGGAAGTAATACAACTATTAATGTTTCTCCAACAGTGACAACTACCTACACGGCTACTGCTGTTTATGTGTCCTGTGGTTCAACTGTTGTCTTGTCAAAAGATGTTTTGGTAGAAGTTTTTCCAAACGAAACAGCACAAGCAGTAAATTTAGTAGAGTGTAGCAACGAATTTGACCTTACCCAAAATACTACTACCATATTAGGAGCATTAGATCCTAATGACTACGAAATATATTATCACACAAGCTTAATCGACGCGGAAAATGTCGCAAATCCTATTGCAAATCCAGGAGCTTTTATCAGTAATGGACAGCAAATATGGATGAGTATTCAGAACATTAATGCCGGCGGATGTATTTATATTCGAAGCTTTTTAATTTCGTCTACAATAATCCAGAATCCTTCGCCAGCGCAAGCGTTATGTCCTAATGGTAATCCTGCACCTTTTTCAGTAGAAACATCTTTTACGGTAGCTAATGGAATCTCATATGTTTATTTTGATACTCCACAAACTGCTGCAACCGTTTATTCAGGTGGAATTCCACTTGGTACAGCAACTGCGGATCTTGCTGGTTTTGCAACTTATGATGCTCCGGCATTAGGCTCTCCAGGTTCACTTCCAGACGTAGCGGATACTTATTATGTTTATGCGATCGCAAATCCTACTCCTGCAGATCCAGGTTGTAGACCATTTCAAGAAATAATTGTTACTAGAGGTGCTGGAGGTGAAGCTTCAATTACTGCTAGTAGTACCACTATATGCGTAGGTCAATCTTCTACTATTACTTTTACTGCAGAAGATGAAACTACAGTTATCTATACTATCAATGGAGGTGAAGATCAAACCATAATAGTCTCTCCTTCTAATAATACTTTAGTACTTGATGATCTACAGGAGAATACTGTGATAGAATTGATAAGTGCTACTGGAGCTACTGGCTGTGCCGATGATATTTCTCAAACACTGACCATTACTGTAGCGCCACTTCCTACTGCTACAATTTCAGGAACAATTAACGTTTGTCAGAATGCAACAAATCCTACTATAACGTTTACAGGGGCTGACGGAACTCTTCCATACACATTTACTTATACTGTAAATGGTGGAGCGCCTCAAGAAATAACAAGTCCTGCTGGAAGTAGTATTGCAACAATTTCGGTTCCAACGACTACTGTTGGAAATACTGTGTACACTTTAGTGAGCGTGAAAAATTTGAACACTCCAACATGTTCGCAGGATCAGACAGGTACTGCAACAATTACAGTAAGAGCTTTGCCAACTGCGACAATAACAGGAACTGCTTCGGTTTGTCAGAATACGACAGAGCCAATGGTTACTTTTACAGGAGCTGCCGGTACTGCGCCATATACATTTACATACAACATTGATGGAGGAACATCACAGACAATTACAACAACTACTGGAAATGCTATTTCTATACCAGTTTCAACTGCAACGATAGGAATAGTCACCGTTAATCTTGTTAGTGTAAGCGATAGTTCTGCATCCTCTTGTTCACAAGATCAAACAGGTACGGCAACAATTACAGTAGGTAGTCCGCCAACCATCACAGACCCAACTCCACTAGAAGTTTGCGATGACAATTATGATGGTCTTGCGTCTTTCAATCTAACTACCAAGAATGACGAGATAACTGGTGGTGTTGCAGGATTAACAGTTCAGTATTTTGAAACTACTACTTCCACTACGCCGATAACAAACGTTACCAACTATCAAATTATAAATCAATTTACCTACACACTAACGGTACGTGTTTTTGATCCTTTATCGCCTGAATGTTTTAGCACAACCTCACTAGTTTTAGTGGTAAATGCTAAACCAGCAATTGCGCCAATTACAGCCTATCCATTGTGTGAGACAAGTACTCCAGCAGATGGAATTGAAGGATTTGATTTGCCAACTAAAACGGCAGAGATCAGCAATGGTCAAGCAAATATTGGAGTTACTTATTACACGTCACAAGCCTTAGCGCAAGCAGGTGTTGCAGGTACCCAAATAAATACAGCTACTCCTTACAACAGCCCAACGGCTTTGGTTTGGGTACGATTAGAAAATACCCTAACCGGATGTTTCGCAGTTACTTCTTTCAATTTAGTTGTAAACGAGCGTCCGATTGCCAATGAGCCCGCAGCCATGAATGGTTGTAGCAATGGAATTGTCAATACAGCTTCTTTTGATCTTAGCTTAAACAATCCGCAAGTAAATGGTGGAACTGGTCTTATTATTACGTACCACTTAACCCTTGCCGATGCTCAAAATGATCAGAATGTTCTGCCAACTCCTTATGTGAGTGGGCCAGCAATCGTATTCATTAGAGTAGAAAATGTGGCAACAGGATGTTTTAATACTTCTCAAGTACAACTGAATGTTACACAAGGACCAACAGCAAATACCCCAACAGCTCTCGAAGTTTGTGATCCAAACAGCGATGGGTTTAGCACCTTTAATTTAGCTGATGCTAATGAAGAGATTAGTGGCGGTCCAGTACCGGCAGGTGTTACAATTACCTACCACGAAACAGAAACTGACGCGCTATTTGGAGAGAATGCATTGCCGTCACTTTATGATAACAACGTACAATACACCCAGACAATTTGGGTAAATGTTTCGTTCGCACTAACAGGATGTTCCAATATTGTAGAGCTTCAATTAATTGTAAATGACACGCCGGTTGCCACCGAAATTCCAGCATTGGGAGTTTGTGATGACAACGCTGACGGATTTGCTGCTTTTGATTTGACAAGCGCCATCGCAGGAATTTTAAATACTCTTGATCCTACAACGCATACCGTTTCATTCTATCCAACGCAAACAGATGCAACTGCAGCTACTAATGAAATTAATAATGTAATTGCTTATACAAATGCAACTGCTAACACTCAAACTATTTGGGTACGAGTGGAGAATAATGACACAGGATGTTTTGATGTTATTTCGTTAGATCTAATTGTCAATGCACTGCCACTTGTGGCAACTCCAATTCCAGCTTACACTCTTTGTGATGTAAACAATCCTGGAGATCAAAAAGAAGAATTTGACTTGCAATCGACCATCCCAATGATTCTTAATGGACAAGATGGAATGGAAGTAACCTTCTACGAAACTCAAGCATTTGCAGAAGCAAAAACACCTGCACTTCCTACTTTATATATCAATCAAACGAACGCTCAAACCATTTGGGTACGAGTAGAAAATCTAGCCACAGGATGTTACGTCCTGAGCCGTATGGATCTTCGTGTAGTGCCACTACCAGTTTTATACCCACCAACAGGACCTGTTGTTGCGTGTGATCAGGACGGAAATGGTTTTGAACTATTTGATCTAGATGCATTGGTTGCAGATTTATTGCAAGGAGAACCAAACACCAATGTGACGTTCCACCTTACAGAGCAAGATGCCAATACAGGAGCAACTGCTCAAACAAGTCCTTTTCAAAACACCACTGCTTTTGTAGACTTTATTTGGGTGCGTGCAGAAAATACCGTAACAGGATGTTTCAGCGTGCTGGCAATCGAACTTAATGTAACAGCAGCGCCGAAGATTCCGGCACTTAGTCCACTAGTAATGTGCGATCAAGACAGCAATCCACAAGATGGTCGTACTAATTTTGATCTGACTGTTCAGACATCAATTATTGTTGATGCACAAACCGGAGCAGGACCTTATACGGTAACATATTATACAAGCCAGGCTAATGCCAATGCTGGATTGTTGCCAATTATTCAAGACACCTTTTACAGAAATACAGATAATCCACAGACGATTTGGGTGCGAATAGATGATGATAACAGCGATTGTTTCGCAGTTAAGAGTTTTGAAATTAGTGTCAACTTACCAATCTTACTGACACGTCCAACGCCATTATCACTTTGTGATGACGGACCAACGACTACTTTGCCACAAACGGTATTTGACCTTACGGTAAAAAATGAAGAGATTGTAGGTACAGCAACAGGATATACAATTGTATACTTCCCAAGCTATGCCGATGCACTAGCAGGAACAAATGCTATAACAGATCCAACCGCTTATACCAATATCGCTAATGCACAAACGCTAGGGGTAATGGTAACATCTGCAGACGGATGTGTAAGCTACACTACAATGGATATTCGCGTATTGCCATTGCCAACACCACGTACCGATTTGTCAGGTTTAGACATTAAAGGTTGTGAAGATACATTAGGCAGCGAAGAAGGAGTATTTGATTTGACCGCGAACGAAGACTATATCGCAGATGAAGATCCAAATTTAGTATTCGAATATTACCTAACCGAGCAAGACGCTATTGATGGTGTGAATGCGATTGTAGATCCTACCAATTATGTAGGACCAGCAACAACAATCTGGATCAAAGTAATGAACTCATCGGTAAATTATTTAGGAAACAATTGTTATGTAATAATTCAGCAGAATATTGTTGTCAATGGACTTCCAGTTCTAAACGATCCAACCGAATACAAATACTGTGATATCGGAGCAACAGGAACAGCAGAATTTACATTAGATACTCACAATGACCAAGTATTAGAAGCAGGTCAAGACCTAGCAGATTTCACTTTCGCATACTACTTAAACCAAGCAGATGCAGAAGCAGGAATCAATCCATTGGATAATCTTTATACTAATATTAATAATCCTCAGGATATCGTTGTTGCAGTAACTCGCGGAACAACAGGATGTGTGTCGTATGCAGTAGTAACGTTAATCGTTGCAGAAGGCGCAGTAGCAACAACGCCAACGGCGTATACTACTTGTGATACAGATGTTGATGGAATCTTGATTATTGATTTAGAGACCTTGTTTGATACCGAGATTTTAGGAGCTCAAGCAGCACCAGAATTTACCGTTTCGTACTATCCAACTCTAGAAGATGCGCAAGCAGGAACAAATGCTATTGATCCAGCTACTGCTTATCCAGCAAGTACATCAATACTATTTGCAGCAGTAAACAATACCACAACAGGATGTAGATCAATTCCTGTGCAAGTCGATATTACGGTTGAGGCATTGCCAAATCCAGTTATTACTGCAGATGCAGATGCATTGTGTGTAGACTTTATAACAAAAGCGCTAAACAGCGGAATGACATTAGACAGCAATCTTGACCCAGCACTTTATACCTTTGAGTGGTCATTAGGTGGTGTGGTTATTCCAGGAGCAGTAAACGCTACTTATAGCATTACAACAGATGCGCCAGGAGTTTACTCAGTAGTGGCAACAAGTGTAAGTGCATTAGGATGTCCATCAGCAGCTGGAACATTCACGGTAATCAAATCAGGTCCTGCTGTAGCAGTAGGAGAAGGCTTTACAGTAAGCAATGCCTTTACAGACAATCAAACATTGACCGTTACGGTAGAAGGTTTTGGAAATTATACGTACTCACTAGATGGAGGTCCCTTCTTAGCGAATGAGGGTATCTTTACAAACATCACACCGGGTGCTCATACAGTAGTGGTTCACGATGAAAACTCATGTACGGATGACCTTGTATTAGAGGTCTTTGCAATCAACTATCCACACTTCTTTACGCCAAACGCAGATGGATATAACGACACTTGGAATATTACAACCTTAGCTGGTGATGTAAGCGCAAAAATTTATATATTTGACCGCTACGGAAAACTGCTTAAACAAATCAGTCCAAGTGGAGAGGGATGGAATGGAAGTTTCAACGGAAAACCACTTCCTTCATCAGATTACTGGTTCACAGTATTCTACTTAGAAAACGGAATAAACAAAGAATTTAAAGCCCATTTCTCATTAAAACGATAAG
>CBDUDY010000021.1:0-21520 GCA_965366055.1 uncultured bacterium | reverse complement strand
GGCCGTGAAATATAGTTTCTTCATCGTAGTTATATTTTTGTGGAATAAAACTTAAATCAAGATCCTTCCCTTTAAGAAGGACCTTGATAAGTTCTATGACTCCATTTACTTGATTAGCGGTTTATGTATATCCATCCTGTTCTGTTCTCTCCGCTTGTGCGTTTGATCACATAGTAGTAAACACCGTCTGGAAGTTCATGTCCTTTATTAGATTGACCAACCCATTCTTTATTGTAATTGCTCTGATTGTAAACTTTGGTTCCGTAACGGTTGAAGATCTCCAACTCGCTTACTCCCTGGCCTTCTAGATCAAAGTAATCATTAAGTCCATCACCGTTTGGTGAGATACCTCTCTGAATCATACAAGATGTATTATCAGCAATAAAGTCTTGTGCTGTACTACAACCATTTACTGTAACAGTAAGTGTGTAGGTTGCCGCTCCTTCTACGGTAACTGTTGCATCGCTTGCGCTTCCAACAATTGAACCATTACCAGTCTTAATTGTCCATGCATAAGTAGCTCCCGTAAGATTGCTATCTACTGCAGCAGATGTCAAGATGTATTGGTTGCCATCACAGTTGCCTTGAATGATAAACATTGGACTTTGTGTAACGGTTACCTTAAAGCTTACCTCTGAGTTACATGCTGGCGTAGAGCCTGCTGCAAATACAAAGATAGTTTGCGTACTAGAAATTTCTGTTCCTGCCGCAAGTTGTGTACCACCACCATTTGTTTGAGTGTAGTAGTTTCCTTGTGCAAGTGCTGGCAAGATATGAGTCGCAGGTGAACAGATAGAAACATCAGAAATAGGTGCTAAAATAATAGCCGCTACAATCTGAATATCAAAACTAGTCGATGCTGTACAATCTGGAGTTGTTCCAGTTGAAGCAAACACATGAATAGTTTGATCTGTTGCGATAACTGTTCCTACTGGAATTGGAGTTCCTAAACCATCTGCAGCTGTAAAGTAGTTTCCTACTTCTAAAGCTGGCAATGTATAACTACCACATGCAATCACATCTGCAATAGGTGCGATAACTGGTGTAGGGGTTACAAGAACTTCAAAAGATATTTCTGCATTACAGTCTGCTGTTGAGCCTGTAGCAAATACATAAATTGTTTGTGTAGATGTAATTGTATCACCAGCAACTAATGGACCCACACCTTGTGTAGCAGTAAAGTAGTTTCCTATTGGTAAAGTTGGCAATACATACGAATCACAAACTGCAACATCAGCAATTGGTGCTAAAACAAGCGCACTTACAATCTCAACTGTAAAGCTGATCTCTGATGAACAATCTGGAGTTGTACCAGTTGTTGCATTAACAAAAATTGTTTGATCTGTCGAAATTATAGTTCCCGCTGGAAGTAAAGCTCCTCCCGCCGCAGTTGCTGTATAGTAGTTTCCTACTGCAAGCGCTGGCAATGTATAAGGACCACAAGAAATAACATTTGCAATAGGTGCAATAACTGGTAAAGGAGTTACAGTAACTTCAAAAGATAGTTCTGAACTACAAGTTCCCGCTCCTACAAAAACGAAAATTGTCTGCGTAGTAGTTACTAAATCTCCTGCAAATAATGGACCAACACCTTGAGTAGCTGTAAAGTAATCACCTGATGCTAGTACTGGAAGCACATAAGAATCACCTTCACATATATTCACATCCGCAACTGGAGTTAATCCTGGAGCTGTATTTAATGTGATAGGAAATGTTAGTGTTCCACCTTCGTTACAATCAGTAGGTAATAATGTATATGTTACATCAAACGTACCTTGTGGATTAGTAGATAAATCTATTTCTCCAGTATTTCCGTTTATTGTTAATCCTACTGCCGTAAACGTTCCGCCTGCTGAGAATCCTACAGCTTTAATAGGCATTGGATTTGGCGTTGTAGCATTATAACAAATTGGACTAACATAAGTAAAGTCAACTACTGCTGGAGTATTATCACCCTCGATAAGCTGGAATGATTTAACTATAAAGCAATTCGCTGCACTATTAATAGCTACGTAAATTGTCTGACCATTTACACCTACAAAAGTTGTAGGATTTTGAATTGGATTAACTTCTGCATCTGCATCTTGTTGAGTCAGATAGTAAGTAACCTCAAACTCAGAAGGGTCAATTGCGTTTGCTAATATTGTCGTCGTATTTTGAGTTAAATCAAAAATTAGAGAACCTGTTGTACTACAAGAAACAAGATCGATTGGATCATTTGTTGGAATTTCAGTAGTTGTAAAAATAGTAACTTGACTTGTTGTTACAATATCGACACCATCACAACCTTGGTATGTAGCCTGAGCTGTCATAAGGGTTGTGTCAGTTACACACACTTCAATATCCTGAGTATTTGCGTAGAATACACCATCTTTCAACCATTGAAAATCAACGTTAGAAGCTCCATTTGGCTCAAATCTCCAAGCTTCATTGGTAGCATTCCAAGCACCTGTATTTCTTCCTGGAGGAGTATAAGCAACAGTACCTGCAGCATTTTGAATTCCAAGAACACCCAAACCTTGTTGCCAACCAGTACAAGCAGTTCTGTTTTTTACATAAATCTCAATAACATTCGAAATTTCATAAAGAACGATTTGCGTTGTTGTTCTAAATTCTGGTCCACTACAAGAAGATCCATAAGCAGGAACTTCATTAAAGTTTACAACAAGAGCGCGACAAGGATACGTTCCTAAAACTTGGTAATTTATAGAAGTATTTGGTCCCGGATTGTTAGTTGTAAACATATCCTGAAATACACCGTAAATAGCATTCTTAATACTAAAATCCGTATTCGGAATCGGCTGACTTATAGTCCATGGACAATAATCACCATAATTTGTTGTAAAAGGCTGGCCGAAACTAATTACGCCGTTATCTCCAACTTTTACGAAATCGTAAGACTCACCAAAGAAACAGAAGTTAAATGGTAAAGTGAAACTTGGAGTGTAATCATCATCAGAAGTAATTGGCATTTCGATTCCACCTGTAAAAGGGAATGGTGGCTCATAGTCAATAGCAGCAACTGCATACGACGTAGTAGATCCAATTCCGAAATAGCTTGCAGAAAGGTTCACACATTGCTCATCATCCTCCGCACATAATATAATTGCAGAGTCAATGATATCCACTCCAACAGCTACAAGTTGTACCTCAGCACATCCTGGTGGCGTGTAAATTGAGAATGGTTGTGGTCCTGCCCAGAAACTGCTTTCTGTCGCACTACAATTTGCAATCACATAAAATTCATAGAAAACTCCTGCTGTTGCAGTAAAAGCCAAAGTTGGCGTACCATTTACTGTAGTACCAGCGCCCGCAACTGGAGCTCCTGATCCAGCTACTTGTACAATCACTTCCCAAGAAGTTTCAGTACCAACTGGAGTCCAAGTAAGTGTTATAGCTGTACTTCCTGAAGCTGCTGATGCTGTTAAATTAATTGGCGCAGGACATACAAGCGCGTTAACTTTTACGTTATCAATAGCTGCAGGCGGTTGAGCTCCACCACTACCATCGTTTCTCCACTCAAAAACAATACGCATACTTTGACCAGCATAAGTAGTTGCACTTACTAGTTGTTGTACATGTTGCCATTGTCCATTATTATTATATTGTCCAATTTGTTGACGATCTGCACCTGTTGTAATCAAGGTTCCAACTGTAGGAACAAATGTTGTAGGAACTACCCATACTCGCAAATAATCAAAAGCGAAAGATGTACCCTCACCAACTGCTCTCCAGTCAAATTCTACATTTACGTCACCAATAACTGCTGGCATTTGAACATCTCTATAAGCATGAGCAACAGTTGCTGCTGATGTCGTATAAGCATTGGATACACCGTTATTATTAGTAATATATAGAGATTTAGTTCCACCATTACTTACAGCAGATCCTATAATCCATTTATTAGTTTGGGTTCCACTATTGAAAGACCACGCAGTATCACCTTCAAATCCTTCGATATATGGCATAACCGCTGGAATTTGTCCAGTAGTAACTAAAATTGGTCCAGTCCACGTACTTGTACCATCAGGTCCACAATTTGAACGTACCCAAACAAAATATGATGTTGAAGGGGTAAGCCCGTCCAATAAAGCATTTGTTGGAACAACATTTCCTGATACTACAGTAGTATCTGTAGGAGCAGTATTTGTAGTACTATAATAATAGTCATACGAAGCAGCACCACCCGGAGCTGCTGTCCATGCAATGTTTGCAGTTGTTTGACCAACTGCAGTTAATGTTAACGCAGATGGAGCAGAACATGTAATTACATTGACAACTACATTATCAATAGCACCTGGAGGTTGAGCTCCACCACTACTATCGTTTCTCCATTCAAAAACAATTCTCATTGTTCCTCCAGCAAAAGCAGTAACATTCACCACATAGTTTGAAGTAGACCAAGAAGCGTTTTGATTGAGATTAGCACCTAATTGAATTCTACCAGGACCTGCTACTATTTGAGTTCCAGGTGTAGGTACGAAAGTAGTAGGTACTGCCCATACTCTGATGTAATCCCACGAGCTTTCGCCTTGTGCTTTCCAATCAAATTGTACATTTACTTCACCCGTTCCAGCAGGAACAAGTAAATCTCTATAAAATTGTGTAACAGAAGTTGATCCTGTTGAGTAAACATTTGATACACCATTATCATTGGTAACATACATACTGTGAGTTCCAGTATTTGCAACTGCAGTACCTAAGAACCATTTGTTAGTCTGATTACCATTTGTGATAGACCATCCATTAGTCTCTTCAAATCCATCTGTGTAAGGTAAAATCCCAGGAATTTGAGAAGTTGTAATAAAGACTGGTCCAACCCACGTACTTGTTCCATCAGGTCCACAGTTTGAACGTACCCAAACAAAATATTGTGTTGAAGGAGTAAGATCTCCTATCGTAGCATTTGTTGGAACAACGTTTGCTGTAGGAACCGTAGTTGCCAAGGGAGCTGTATTAGTTGTAGATAGATAATAATCATAAGAACTTGCCCCAGCTGCTGGTGCTGTCCAAGAAATATCTGCAGAAGTCTGTCCAACTGTTGTAAGAGTTAAAGCAGAAGGAGCAGAACATGTAATTACATTAACAACTACATTGTCAATAGCTCCTGGAGGTTGAGAACCACCACTACTGTCGTTTCTCCACTCAAAAACTAGACGCATAGTCTGGCCTGCGAAAGTAGCTGCATTTAAAATATAATTTGCAGTACTAAAAGCGGAGTTCTGATTGATATTCGCACCTAGCTGCACATTACCCGCAGTAGCGGCAATTTGAGTTCCTGGTACTGGTACAAAAGTAGTAGGCACAGCCCACACTCTGATGTAATCCCAAGAACTTTCACCTTCAGCTCTCCAATCAAATTGTACATTTAGCTCGTTTGCTCCTGCAGGAACTGCAAGGTCTCTATAAAAATGCGTAACTGAATTTGTATTAGTTGTATACGTATTAGTTACAGCATTGTCATTTGAAACATACATACTTTTAGTTCCGGTGCTGCTTACAGCAGTACCTAAGAACCATTTGTTTGGTTGCGTTCCATTGGAAGTTGTCCAAGAAGTAGCTCCTTCAAAACCATCTGAAAAAGGAAGAATTCCAGGTGTTTGAAGTGTACTAAAATTTAATGGTCCTGCAGGTGAACTCTTATCTGTAGCAGAACATACTGCTCTAACATAGAAAGAGTAGTTTGATCCTTGAGTTAGACCTGTAGAGACATTCAGAGGATTTGTAGCAGTTGCCCATCCTGCATCTGTAGCAGTTGGTATTGGAGATCCAGCAGGTACAATAATATATTCCCAAGCTGTTTCATTTAATCCAGCAGTCCAACCAAAAGTTGCAGCAGTCGAAGTTACGTTCGCAACTGTAAGAGCGGTAGGTTTTGGACATGTTGGTAAAGTTGTGAAGGGAGCTGATGAAGTACTTGTCCAAGGATTTAATCCTGCTCCTCCGCATACTGCTCTAACGTAATACACATACGTTGTGTCTGGAGCTAAGTTTATTGCAGTATAAGAGTTTGTAGTACTAGTACCAGTTGGTGTTGTAGTAGCTGTAGGCGCAGGCGATCCTTGCGCTACAACATATATTTCCCAAGATGCTGGTGATGCACCATTAGGTGTCCATGTCAACTGTGCAGTATTTGGAGTGATCGCTGTTGCGTTTGCCAATGTTAATGGCGGCAAACATGCAGCATTAGCACAATCTACAATACCTGTGAATAAAGTTGAATTTGCAGCACCTGTACTGCTTGGTTTAGAATAAATAACCTGACCAAAAGAGTTTGTAATGCTAACACTTACTTCGTTTCCGAAACTTCCGCCTGGATTCCAAATAAGTTCAAATGGACCATCACACATAGGCACAGAAATAGGCACTTGTGCAGATCCTTGCGCATTCGTTGGTCCTGTAAGAGTAGCGATGATGATTCCACTTTGAACTACGTTCATAGTATTTCCATTCCAACCATCTCCAAAAGTATCGGCTACAGTAAAAATGTAATTACATCCGCTTGCGCAAATGGTTGTATTAAAAATATAAGGTCCTGCCCAAATACTAAAAGTTCCATCGCCACAATCAGCGCGAACCCAGTATTGGTAAGGAGTACCTAAAGCTAAAGGCGTGGCACTATTTGTAAGTGATGTAACACCAAAACTTGTATTATTGGTAGTAGTAGTACCAGCAGTTGTTGGTATTGGTGAACCAGCAGTCTGAACAAAAACTTGAAAAGAAGTAGCGCCTCCAGGATTGCCCCAAGAAAGATTTGCACTTGTTGGTCCAGTACCTGTTGCAGAAAGTGCGTTTGGCGAAGCACAATTTAATGCTTGTATTGTAAGTGTGTAAGGGAAAGTCTGTGGAGTTGCATTTGATGAAAGAACAATTATATATGTTGTTCCCGCTGTCACTGCCAAACTTGGTATAATTCTCGGTGTGCTCTGTGCATTTGCAACACCTGCAACGCAGTTAATACCAACGTTTGCACATCCTTCGTAAACGAAAATTCCTGAAAACCCAGCGCCAGGAGTCATTTCAATTTGAATCGCTCCACTAGTAGTTGGTGTATAAGAATAGAAAACATCATTTCCAGTCATATAGTTTACAGTTCCAGCACCACAGTTTGCAGCTTGCTGCACATCTGTCGTATCACCATAAGCAACAGTATTATCTGTTGTTGTATAAGGAAGTCCCGAAGGAATAATTATAGGTGAAGTACAAGTAAGCCCTGGTGAAGAAGTAGAAAAACTAAAAGGCCCTACCCAAGCACTCGCAACGTCTCCTGAACAGATTGCACGAACATAAAACTTATATTGAGTAGTAGGTTGAAATGGTGCAAGAGGATTTGTTGTTCCAGTAGCCGGAAATGTAGTTCCAGTAACAGCAACTCCCGTCGTACCTAATGTTCCCGAGAACGGAAGCACTTGAATTTCGAAGTTGGTAGCGTTGCCTGGGTTTGCCCAAGTTAGATTTGCAGAGTTCTGTGTAACAGTATTAACTGCTAAAGTAGTAGGATCCAAACATTTTTCAACGATTCTCATATCATCTACTAGCCATTTGTCTCCACCAATACCAACTCCAGGTTGAGTATATTCCATTACGAAAGCAACGTAGACTTGGCCTGGGCCACCCGCAGAGATAGCAAAGGCAGATAAATTTACGGTCTTCTCTTCGTATACGTTATAGGTTGCGGTCAAGTTATCTTCTGTCCATTGCTGCACTAAAGTGTATGAAGCAGGATTTGTTTGTCCGCCGGGAGTTGTCGAAACCATTATTTTAAAAATAGTTCCTTGATTTCCGTTGGCCAATGTGCGCGTCCAAAATTTAAGTTCACCATTCGACGGAATGGGAATTAGTGGTGTCGCTAAGAAATCCTGAGATGTATTGCCGATTCCAATATTCTCGCGATCCATATAGGCCGCATTTGCCCCACCGTGCACAAGTGGCGGTGTAGGCGGTGTTGTCACGCCACTATTGACGTTCCAACTTTTGGTGAGCCCGACTCCATTGTCGAAAACACCCCAAATACCAGATCCCAATGTCCATTGCTTGGTAGCAAGGTTGGGAACGGTACTGCCTTCAAATCCCTCGGAGAACTGCGAGAACCCCGTAAAGGAAAGGAAAAGCATTAAAATTAGTAAAGTAATTTTTTTCATAAAATGAAAATTTAGTTGATAATAAATGGTTAGTTTAACAAAACTATAAGAAACCAAATTTAACTATATATTTGGGATAATTAAAGTTTAATTACATTTTAACTATTTCATGCCCGAGAGTTTTTACAATATTTTACAGTTTTTAAAGAATATTTCTATTATCCACACTTTATTATGATTGTGATTGAAAGCGAATATTGCGGCAATAATTAATTTTTGAGGGGATTTAGATATTATTTTGTAGTCTAAATAGTAAATAATATACAATAGAATTAACATCTTTAAAGGTATTAGGTCGCGCCAGGGGTAGAAACGGCATCCTTTGCTGCTCCTGTAATCACATCTCTTACCGACGAAATTTACTTGGAGCAGCAAAGATATAGTGGATGACCCGGCCCGCAGGGAGGCGCCATTATAAAAATCAATCTGAAAAATGTTATGAAATTCCTAAAGTTCCTCACAAACACAACTTCTTTACAGAAATTGAGGGTTAATTACTTATATTAAATGATTAAATTTGTTTTATTAGAAAATACTTATGCTAGAAAAAGAGATAATTGACTTAGAAAGAACAGTAATAGTTGGGATTGTTACACAGAAACAAACTGAGGCGAAGCTTAAAGAATACTTGGACGAATTAGAGTTTCTGACTGTAACTGCAGGTGGACAAGTTCAAAAGCGCTTCTCTCAGAAGATGGAGCAGCCTAATCCTAAAACTTTTCTTGGAACAGGAAAAATGGAGGAAATTAATGTTTATACTCGAGAACATAATATATCTACCGTAATATTTGATGATGAATTGTCACCATCACAACAAAAGAATATTTCAAAAATACTTGATTGTAAAATTTTGGATAGAACCAATTTGATTCTCGACATTTTTGCACAGCGCGCTGAAACTTCTTATGCAAGAACTCAGGTTGAATTGGCGCAGTGTCAATATTTATTACCACGCCTCTCGGGAATGTGGACTCACCTTGAGCGTCAAAAAGGGGGAATTGGATTAAGAGGTCCGGGAGAAACTGAGATAGAAACAGACAGACGTATTGTGCGAGATAGAATTGCACTTCTCAAAGAAAAGATTAAAGTTATTGATAAGCAACAGGGCGTTCAGCGCGGAAATCGTGGCGCTATGGTTCGGGTGGCGATTATTGGATATACCAATGTTGGAAAATCGACCTTGATGAATGTTGTGAGCAAAAGCGAGGTTTTTGTAGAAGATAAATTATTTGCAACACTTGATACAACTGTTCGAAAGGTTGTAATTAAAAACTTGCCATTTCTACTATCTGATACTGTTGGATTTATCCGAAAACTCCCTACGCAGCTAATAGAATCATTTAAAAGCACTCTGGACGAAGTTAGAGAAGCTGATTTGCTTCTGCATGTCGTTGATATTTCTCACCCAGAATTTGAGAATCATATCGAGTCAGTAAATAAGATTTTGGAAGACATTAAAGCAGCGGACAAACCTCAAATTATGGTATTCAATAAAATTGACGCCTACAGACATCTTGAGATTGAAGAAGATGATTTGATGACAGAAAAAACGAATAGACATAATACTCTTGAAGAGTGGAAATCTACTTGGATGTCTAAGCTAGGAAGCAATAATGCTTTGTTTATCTCTGCAACAAATAAAGAAAATATTGAAGAGTTTCGAGAAAAGGTATACGAAAGTGTAAGACAAATTCATATTACGAGATTTCCCTATAATAAATTTTTATATCCAGATTACCATGAAGCTTCTGAAAATGATGCAATTGAAAACGAGGATAATGAAATCGAAACAACTGAAAAATAAAAAAAACGGAGTCCAAATGGACTCCGTTTTTTTGTGATAGTAATCCAGGGAAGATTTAAAAATTTACCGTGGCTCCTACTCCCAAAACTTGTCTAGTCTGAAAACCTTGAAAAGCATTGTCGTCGTAGATCGTCTGGAATGAAAAATTGGTAGTCAAAAATCTATTAATCTTCATATTAATATTCATTTGGTAATCTAAATCTACATTCTGAAAATCTTGCAAATAATTAGAATAAAGATTCAAAATATTCTCCATTGTAACATTTGCAACCAGATCTAATTTATAATAAGCCGAAGCATTAAATCCTAGTTCATAGCGCATTGATTTTCCTTCTTCAACTCCAAAATAAGCTTCGTTTGGCAATGTAAAAGCTGCATCAACAAAAGTCAACTTAGAGGTTAATGGAGATAAATTCACTTTCAGATTATCATTTTTTTTCCACATTATACCTGGGCCAATCAGCAAATAACCCGGAGACATAAAATTAGTATACTCACTTCTGATTTCAGTACCATTAGCGTCTTTGTCGTATGTATAACCGGTAGTAATCTGCGTTTTAAAGTTTAGGAAAGCTGAATAAAACCATTTGCTGTCTTGGCTCACTTTTTTACCTAGCAAGGAATTAATTTCCAACTGATCATCTGTCTTTTTGGCAAATGAGCTCGTTTTTGTTTTCACCAATCCATAAGATGCAATAATCTTATTATCCCAATTCCAATCTTCTTTTTTGTAGTTGATGTCGTAATTGATTTTGATTGTTCCAGAGATATTGTTCTCCCCACCTGCCAACCAGTTTTCGAAGGTTGATTGATTAAACAATACATCTGCATTTCCTTTGGCAGTCCACGGTTTTATGCTATCCTGTACCATCAAATTATCTTGAGAAAATCCTGAAACAGCTATAAATAGCAAACTAAGTATAAAGTTCTTTTTCATGGAATGAGATATTAAAATTAAATATTTGCTTTCGACTTCTTAAAAAGTGGTACGGCAGAGCATGCTTCACCATACATAATTCCCTTTGCATATTCTTGCAGATACTGAGCAGCAATCAAATACGCATTCACAGGCACAGGTTTTCTTGCACAGCCTTTTATAATGACCATTTTATCGTAGTAAATACTGAAATCTACTTTTGATAAAATATCTTTGTAAAGCAGCGCATTGAGATCTTCAATAGTTCCGCTTGCGCTAAAAGTAGCGTGTTCATTCAGATATAATGCAATTAGAATTTTAGTCCATGCGGGAACAATTGCGTCTGTACTGCAGTTAATTGCTACATAAGCTCCATCATATTGAGTCCAATCATGAAGTTTAAGCGCAGCTCTAAAATCTTTTTCTTTAAGTAAAAATCCTTCAATAAGCCACTGTGCAATATCAATTTGAAATCTTTCTCCTTTTGGATAATAGTCTTCAAGATCAAACACTTCTAGTGCACTAGCGGCAACTTTATTTATAATTTCGTCTTCCATAACACGGAATTTTTAAAGCATTCCAAGCTCTAGTTTTGCTTCTTCACTCATTAAATCTTTTGTCCAAGGTGGATCAAATGTAATTTCAACTTCACAATCTTTTACATTGTCTAGAAGTTTTACTTTGTCTTCTACTTCTTTAGGCAACGACTCAGCAACTGGACAGTTGGGAGAAGTTAAAGTCATAAGAATTTTAACTTCATAATCTGTATTTACCATAACATCGTAAATAAGTCCTAATTCATAAATATCTACTGGAATTTCTGGATCGTAAATACTTTTAAGTACACCAACAATTTTTTCTCCTAATGCTTGAGTATCTATAACTTCTTCCATAATTTTTAATTATTTTGTGCTGACTCAAAGGCCAGCGCGTACATTTTTATTTGTTTTATCATCGATACAAGACCATTTGCTCTCGTAGGTGACAAATGGCTTTTAAGTCCAATCTGATCTATAAAATCGAGATTTGCTTCCAAAATATCTGCAGGTTTTTGATTTGAAAATACACGAATAAGAATTGCGATAATTCCCTTTGTGATAATTGCATCACTGTCCGCAGTAAATTCAACTTTCCCATCGTTTAGAGATGCGTGAAGCCACACTTTAGATTGGCAACCGCTGATAAGGTTATTTTCTGTTTTAAACTGCTGCTCAATAATAGGTAAGTCTTTACCTAGGTCAATCACGTACTGGAAACGCTCATCCCAATCTTCGAAAAATGAAAACTCTTCTACTATCTCTTCTTTTTTACCTTCAATACTCATTATTCTCTTTTTGATAAGGAAACTAATTTATCCACAAATTTTTCTATTTCGACCGGCGGATTTCCGTGGTCAAAATCTTGTGATTCATAGGTTTTTCCTTGGTAAGTAATTTTAAGTTTTCCAATAGCTGCGCCATCATAGAAACGTTTCTCTGTTGGTCCTTTGTACTCGCTTAACTCCTCAAGGTTTATATCTTGAAACGCGGAAATTAAATCCTGAGATTCTTGTTTGCTTAGACCAATCACTTCCGCTTTAGCATCGGAATCGCGATCTTCAGATTTACTAAAAACACCATTGTTTACCATCAGTTTCTGAAAGAATCCTCTAGTATTTGCGGTGTATTCTATTTGAGCTGTTTGCATATCTCTTGCTGTTTCGTTGCTGCATCCTTTGGCAAGGAAAAAAAACATTGCTATTGCTGCTAATATTTTCATTTACGTAGATTTGAGGTTAAAATTAAATACTAATTTAACATTTTTTGAGCTTTTAAAATTGCTTTTACTAATAAATCTACTTCCTCAATTGTATTATAAAAAGAGAAAGAAGCTCTAACGGTACCAGGGATATTGCAAAAGTTCATGATTGGTTGTGCACAGTGATGTCCTGTACGAACCGCTATTCCGCTATTGTCAAGAATTGTTCCAATGTCGTACGGATGAAGATTTCCAACATTAAATGAGATCACCGAAACTTTTTCTTTGGCAGTTCCCCAGATTTTTAATTCAGGGATTTTCAGCAATTCGGCAGTAGCATATTTCAAAATTTCATCTTCTTGCTGGGCAATTGCATCCATTCCGATTGCATTTAGATAATCAATAGCTGCTCCAAAGCCAATAACACCAGCAATATTTGGCGTTCCTGCTTCAAATTTATAAGGAAGATCTGCATAAGTGGTTTTCTCGAAAGTCACTTCCTTAATCATCTCTCCTCCACCTTGAAATGGAATCAATTTATTAAGCCATTCTTCTTTTCCAAACAAAACTCCTGTACCCGTAGGTCCACAGATTTTATGGGCAGAAAAAGTATAGAAATCACAATCCAATTCCTGCATATCAGGTTTGATATGAGCAACTGATTGCGCTCCGTCAATCAAAACTGCTGCTCCTACTTTGTGAGCTTCGGCAATAATGTATCTAATTGGATTGATAGTACCTAAAGCATTTGAAACGTGATTTACCGCAACTATTTTGGTGTTTGAATTCAGAAGTGAATCAAAATCAGCCATAACTAATTCACCCTCGAGATTCATCGGAATAACTTTCAAAGTTGCTCCTGTTCGCTCGCAAAGCATCTGCCAAGGCACGATATTACTATGATGTTCTAATGCTGAAATAAGAATTTCGTCTCCAGCTTTTAAGATATTCGAAAAACCGTTCGCGACGATATTGATACTATGAGTAGTTCCTGAAGTTAGGATTACCTCATAGGATTCTTTGGCATTAATATGATGTTGAATTTTGGCACGCCCTTCCTCAAATGCATCTGTTGCCAGTTGACTTAAGGTGTGAACTCCACGGTGAACATTCGCATTAAGTTCTTTGTAATAGTCGGCGATTGCATCAATAACCTGATTTGGTTTTTGCGATGTGGCGCCATTATCAAGATATACTAGTTGTTTGCCATTTACCTTTTGAGAAAGTATTGGAAAATCTTTACGAATTGCTTCTACATTAAATCTCATTCTGTTTTTTTTTAGCCCCGATAGAAGTGGAAATCCTTTATATAAAAGTTGCCTTTTGCAACTTTTATATAAAGATTGGAGCGGATAGCGGGAAAAAGCTCCAAAAAATTATTATGATATTAGAGATCAAATCCCAATTTAACGCTCAATTTTTTGGCAATCAAACTGGTAATTCTAGTCTTCAATTCTGGAATTTTAATGCTCTCAATAACGTCATTAGAAAACGCGTACATCAATAAAGCTTTCGCTTCTTTTTCAGGAATACCGCGTGAACGCATATAAAACATTGCATCTTCGTCAAGCTGACCAATCGTGCAACCGTGTGAGCATTTCACATCATCTGCGAAAATTTCCAACTGTGGTTTTGCATTGATTGTAGCTTTATCACTCAACAAAATATTATTACTTTTTTGGAAAGCATTGGTCTTTTGAGCTTCTCTTTCAACATAAATTTTACCGTTGAAAACACCAATTGATCTATCGCTGAAAATCCCTTTGTAATCTTGATGACTTTCGCAATTTGGCGCAGCGTGATGCACTAAAGTGTAGTGATCTACGTGCTGTTTTTCGCCAATAATCGTGATACCATTCAGCCTGCTCACAATGCGCTCGCCGTGGTGGTAAAAGTTCAGATTATTACGAGTTAGGTTGCCTCCAAAAGAGTATGTATGCACCGAAACTTCACTTTGAAATTGCTGTGAAACGTAAGTATTATCAATCAGATTCGCTTGATCATTATCGTTTTGAATCTTGTAATAATCAACTACCGCATCTTTTTCGGCAAAAATTTCAGTCACCACATTTGTGAAAACTGTATGGTTGTTTAAACTCTGATGACGCTCAATGATCTGAACGTGCGAATTTTTCCCGACGATAACCAAGTTGCGAGGCTGCACCATCAAAGCATTCTCTGCCGAAGCAGTTGAGAAATAGGTGATTTCGATAGGCTTCTCTACAATCTTGTTTTTCGGGATATTAATGTAAGCACCTTCCACAGAAAATGCAGTATTTAGAGTTGTAAGGCTGTCATCCTTGCTTGCTGCAGTATTAAAATACTCTTGAACAACAGGAATATATTTGGCCTTGGTCATTGCCGAAGACATCAGACAAACATCTACACCGTCGTGGGTTGTTGATGACAAGAATGAGTTGAAAATTCCGTCCACAAAAACTACTTTATATGTGTCTATTTCTTGAAGGAAATACTTTTTAAGGTCTTCGTTATTGACAGAATTGTTGCCTTTTGGAAAAACAGAAAAATCTGTTTTAAGCAGAGAATTCAGCGAGGTATATTTCCAAGCTTCGTCTTTCTTAGAAGGAAATCCTTTTTCTTCGAAGTTTTTGAGCGCTGCAGTCCTGATGTCGTGAAGTTCAGTATCAACATTTACACGTTCTTCAAAGGCAATATGAGATGATATTAATTTTTCTTTTAATTCCATTTTGTATATTTCTTAAAGTGCTATCGAAAAATAATTGAGGTTTTCAATTGGATTTAGAAGCAACTTTTTCATATTAATTTTTTTAAACTAGTATCGAAAAGACAGACTAGTTTTCTGCTTTGATCCAGTCGTATCCTTTTTCTTCCAGCTCGTGCGCCAATTCTTTACCGCCAGATTTTACAATCTTACCATCAAGCAAAACGTGTACAAAATCTGGAACGATATAGTCTAGCAATCTTTGGTAGTGTGTAATCAAGATTACCGCATTTTTATCGCTTTTCAATTTATTCACGCCGTTTGCAACGATGCGAAGTGCATCAATATCAAGACCTGAATCGGTCTCATCTAGGATCGCAACTTTAGGCTCAAGCATTGCCATTTGGAAAATTTCATTACGTTTCTTCTCTCCACCTGAGAAACCTTGGTTAAGAGAACGTGATAAAAATTTGCGATCAATTTCTAATAACTCAGATTTTTCACGAATCAATTTCAGCATATCTTTTGCAGGCATTTCTTCCTGTTTTCTTGCTTTTCTAGTTTCGTTAATGGCTGTACGAATAAAGTTTGTAACTGATACTCCAGGAATTTCTACTGGATATTGGAATGAAAGGAAAATTCCTTTATGAGCGCGCTCTTCTGGAGCTAATTCTGCAAGGTCTTCTCCGTCTAGAATTACCTGTCCTTCTGAAACATCGAAAGAATCATTACCAGCAATAACTGATGCTAGTGTGCTTTTTCCAGAACCGTTTGGTCCCATTATAGCGTGAACTTCTCCTGCTTTAACTTCTAGGTTTAATCCCTTTAATATTTCCTTTCCGTCTACAGAGGCGTGTAAATTTTTTATTGATAACATAGTGTCTTATTATATGATATATTATATGATATGGTCGATACGAAGTTTAAGCAACTGCTTATCCTACTGAACCTTCCAATGAAATTTCTAGTAATTTTTGAGCTTCTACAGCAAACTCCATTGGAAGTTTATTAAGTACATCTTTGCTAAAACCGTTTACGATTAATGCAATTGCTTTCTCTGTAGGAATTCCACGTTGGTTGCAATAGAATACTTGATCTTCTCCAATTTTACTTGTCGTTGCTTCGTGCTCAATTTTCGCTGATGGATTTTTACTTTCGATATATGGGAAAGTGTGCGCACCACAATTATTACCCATCAATAATGAGTCACATTGAGAGAAGTTTCGAGCATTTTCTGCTCTCGCACCAATTTGCACCAATCCACGGTAGCTGTTTTGAGAATTTCCTGCAGAGATCCCTTTTGAAATAATGGTAGATTTTGTGTTCTTACCAAGGTGAATCATTTTAGTTCCTGTATCTGCTTGTTGGAAATTGTTGGTTACCGCAATTGAATAAAATTCTCCTACTGAATTATCTCCTTTTAAGATACAAGAAGGATATTTCCAAGTTACTGCTGAACCTGTTTCTACTTGAGTCCAAGAAACTTTCGCTCCCGTTTCGCAAATAGCACGTTTGGTTACGAAGTTGAAAACTCCACCTTTACCTTCGGCGTTTCCAGGATACCAGTTTTGAACAGTAGAATATTTAATTTCCGCATTATCAAGTGAAATAAGTTCCACTACCGCGGCGTGTAATTGATTTTCATCTCTTGATGGTGCAGTACAACCCTCTAAGTAAGATACGTAACTTCCTTCGTCTGCAATAAGAAGCGTTCTTTCAAACTGTCCTGTACCGCCTTGATTGATTCGGAAATAGGTAGAAAGTTCCATTGGACATTTCACACCTTTAGGAATATAACAGAACGATCCATCAGAGAACACTGCTGAATTTAAAGCTGCATAGAAATTGTCTTTTTGTGGAACGACTGTTCCTAAATATTTTCGAACTAATTCTGGATGTTCACGAATTGCTTCGGAAATAGAACAGAAAATAATTCCTTTTTCTGAAAGTGTCGATTTAAATGAAGTTGCTACCGAAACTGAGTCGATTACAATATCCATTGCAACACCCGAAAGTGCTTTTTGCTCATCAAGCGAAATTCCAAGTTTTTTGAACGTTGCAAGTAATTCTGGATCTACCTCATCCAGACTAGCATATTTTGCTTGAGTAACGGGTGCAGAATAATATGAAATTGCTTGAAAATCAGGTTTGGTATAATGAACGTTAGCCCATTCTGGCTCTTCCATTTCTAGCCATCCTCTGTAGGATTCAAGTCTCCAATCGGTCATCCATTCTGGCTCCTCTTTCTTTTTTGAAATTGCCCGAATGACATCCTCATTTAATCCTACTGGAAAAGTTTCGGATTCTATATCGGTAAAAAACCCGTACTCATATTCTTTATTTTCCAGTTCGACTTTTAAGTCGTCTTCTGTGTATTTTGACATTTAGGTTAGATTTAAAGATTAAAAAATTTAAAGATTTTAAAGATTCTCTAAAAGTTGAAATCATTTATTTAATTACATATTAAAAAAAATTAAAGAACTGTAAATCCTTTAAAAATTAAAATCATTATTTTTTTTCTAAATTAGAATTCAAATACTTGATAAAATTTGAAATATTGGTGGAGATTTCGATGCTTAAGATTATACTTTCATGAACTTCATCTCGGGTCAGAAAATTTAATTCTCTCGCTAAAATCAACATATTTCTAACTTCTGCGCAACTGCCTTTTGCGAATTTCAAATACCTGACAAACTGCTTATTATTATTATATTCAGATCCTTCGGCTATATTATTAGTAATCGAAATTACCGCTCGCTTCAACTGATCTTTAAAACTGAATTCTTTCTCAATTGAAGATTTATTTAATAAATCAAAGATTTGCTTGGTTAATAAAACACCTTTTTTGTGGACTTCAAATTCTTCAAATGATTTTGTCATAATCTCTAATTTTTCAACCCAACAACAATCTTTAAATTATTCAATCTTTCAATCTTTCAATCTTTCAATTTAAAGAGAAAAACTCTCCCCGCATCCGCAAGTTCTATTTGCGTTTGGATTATTAAAAACAAATCCTTTACCATTAAGTCCACCTGAGAATTCTAGTATTGTACCGGCTAGGTATAGAAAACTTTTTTTCTCTACTGCGATTTGTATGTCGTTATCTTTAAAGACTTTATCGCTATCATTTATATTTTTGTCAAAAGTAAGTTCATAGGAAAGTCCAGAGCAACCGCCACTTTTTACTCCTACTCGTACGTAATCTTGACTGGAATCAAAACCATCATCCGTCATCAAATTGATGATCCGTGTTTTTGCTGTTTCAGAAACCTTTATCATTGTTATGTTTATTTTGTCTAAATTAAGCACAAAGATACGAAATCAATCTATTTTTAATGCTACGATAGGATTTTTATAACTAATAGGATTATAAAAAATATCTATTAGAACCGCTATAATTTTCTTATTTTGCAGGATTATTTTTGAAAACAGCTGATTATGAAATTATATCCTATAGAAAGTGGCAATTTTAAGTTGGACGGCGGCGCGATGTTTGGCGTTGTACCCAAAACAATATGGAGCAAAACCAATCCTGCAGATTCTAATAATTTAATTGATATTGCTGCACGATGTCTGCTAATTGAAGATGGAAAAAGGTTGATTCTGATTGATACTGGAATGGGGGATAAACAATCTGAAAAATTTTTTGGTTATTATTCCTTGTGGGGATCGCACAGCATCGATAAGTCTCTAGCTAAATACGGTTTTTCAAGGGAGGATATAACTGATGTTTTTCAAACTCATTTGCATTTTGACCATTGTGGTGGAAGCATTCAGTGGAACAAAGATAAAACTGGGTACGAACCAGCTTTTAAAAACGCAAAGTTTTGGAGCAACGAAAATCATTGGGAATGGGCGACAAAACCAAATCCTCGTGAAAAAGCGTCTTTCTTGAAGGAAAATATTCTCCCAATGCATGAAAACGGGCAATTAGAATTTATAAAAAGGCCAACTGGCGATTATGGTTTTTCGGAAGAAATGAATTTTGGAATTTTTTATGTTGACGGACATACAGAGAAAATGATGCTGCCAAAAATTCAGTATCAAGATAAAACGATTTATTTCGTAGCAGATTTACTACCAACTGCTGGCCATCTTCCATTGCCTTACGTGATGGGTTACGATACTAGACCATTGCTAACACTTCCCGAAAAAGAGAAATTCTTAATGGAAGCTGCGGCAAATAATTACTATCTATTTCTTGAACATGATGCTCATAATGAAATAATTACTGTTGAAGAAACAGATAGAGGAGTTCGACTAAAAGATGTATTTACCTGCGATGAAATCTTAAGTTAAAGTTAATCGCTACAAGGTTTTACTAATAAGAAAATTTTTAACCACATATTTGCAGACGTATTATAAAATCCAAAAAATGAGATTACTACAAACATTTACAATAGCCACAATGGCTACAATGTTGCTTAGCAACTGTACAACACAAAAAGCGCCACTTTATCAAACGGTGGACAAAACTGGAATAGTAGCTAAGAAAACAGCTATTGTTGAAAATGATCTTAAGCGCTGGAGTCATTTAGATTTACTAAAAGATAGCATTCCAGGAATGAGTGTTGATAAGGCTTACGAGCTTTTGCTAAAAGATAAAAAAAGCACAACAGTTATCGTAGGAGTTATCGATTCGGGTGTAGATATTATTCACGAAGACTTAAGAGCAAATATTTGGACCAACCCAAAAGAAATTCCAGATAACGGAATTGACGATGACAACAACGGTTATATCGACGATATATATGGTTGGAATTTTCTTGGAGAATCTACTCAAGAAAATCTAGAAATGACCCGTATCATCAAAAAAGGTGATGATGGATCTGCAACATACAAACGAGCAATGGCTGATTACGACAAGAAAAAGCAAGAAGCAATGTCTGGAAAACAGCAAGTAGATTTTATCTTTAATGCAGACAAAATAATTTCAGATCATTTAAAAAAGAAAGATTATACACTAGAAGATCTTCAGAAGATTGTCACTACTGATGCAAGCATAGGTCAAGCAAAACAAGTGATGATGAGCATTGTTACTCAAGCAGGACCAACATTCAGAGAAGAAATCGAAGGTTACAAAGACTATGTTTATTCTACTTTAAATTATAATTTAAATTTAGAATTTGACGGACGTAAAATCGTTGGAGACAATGTAAATGATATTACTGACACAAAATATGGTGACAATAATGTGATGGGTCCAGACAAAAAAGATGCACTTCACGGTACACACGTTGCTGGAATTATTGCACAAGTCCGCAATAACAATCTTGGCGGTGATGGAGTTGCTACTAATGTAAAAATTATGGCTCTTCGCGCTGTTCCGGATGGAGATGAGTACGACAAAGATATTGCTCTAGCTATCCGTTATGCAGCAGATAACGGTGCAAAAATAATTAACGGAAGTTTTGGAAAAAGCTATTCTCCGAACAAACAATGGGTAGATGATGCCATAAAATATGCAGCTAAAAAAGATGTATTATTTGTGCATGCAGCTGGAAATGACGGTCATGATATAGATAAACCAGAAAATCAAAACTATCCAAATGATGCTACTAGTGGAGCAGGTGAATTTGCAGATAATGTTATTACGATTGGTGCATTAAACAATCTGTATTCTACAGATCTTGTAGCTCCATTCTCTAACTGGGGTGTTTTAAATGTGGATGTTTTTGCTCCAGGAATGGAAATCTACGCAACCGTACCTTTTGATAAATACAAATATGAGCAAGGAACTTCAATGGCAGCGCCGAACGTCGCTGGAGTAGCAGCCTTGATCAGATCGTATTATCCTTCTTTGAGTGCTAAACAAGTAAAACAGATATTGATGGATTCTGGAGTCGCTATTCCATTAGATGTAAAACTGGGGAATACTGCAGAAGTATATCCTTTTTCAAAAGCATCAAGATCAGGCAAAATCGTTAATGCTTATAATGCATTATTGATGGCTGAGAAAATGGCGAAATAAACCATAAAATTTTTATATTAAAAGCGGAAACCTTTCTGGTCTTCCGCTTTTTTTAAATTTATAACCACTATGAAAAATCTTTTTACAGCTACAATATTTCTTATTACAACATTTTTTGCCTCTGCTCAAAATACGGCATATTGGCAACAAAGCGTCGATTATAAAATGGATGTATCTGTCGATGCTAAAAAATATCAATATACCGGAAGTCAGGAGCTTGTCTACACAAATAATTCGCCAGACACTCTTTTCAAAGTGTATTATCATT